>JALRIJ010000014.1 GCA_023255485.1 Flectobacillus sp. | reverse complement strand
TAGCTTTGGCGGCATTAGGAAAAAACTTTCAAACTCTCGAAATAAAACAAGCCATGGAAGAAGTAAAAGTAAAGGATATTAAGCAGTGGAAACAGAAAAATACAACCCCATCTTTGGCAAAAATCAAGCGTGATTTTTTTGCCAAAAATGGGGAGAAGAAAAAGTGACATTTTTAACAGCCTACCTATTGGTTTATCTATGGGGTGTCACGTAGGGCAGACACGTAGGTCTGCCCCTACGGGAATGACGAATTTATTTAATTCTAAAAATCGCCTTAATTTCGTAACGGACTTTAACTTTTTGAATTTCTACGGTACTTTCAGGCATGGCAGCATCTGCTGATTCCATTCTCGCACTTTTCATCATAGCAGCAGCATAAACAGGTTGTGGATAATTATAGCCATTATCAACTTCCACAATATCAAGTGCTTCACCTAATTGCTCACCGATTCCTTCAAGTAAATATCCTGCTTTTTCTTTCGCAGCCTTCAACGCTTTGATTTTTACATCCTTACGTAGCGATTCAATTTTAGAATACTCAACATGATCGATTCCTGTTCCATCAACCCCTTTTTCATCAATACGATTGATGATACCATCTACTTTTGAAAGGTTACTTACCAACAAAATATACGTTTTTGATTCTAAGTAGTTAGTAGGTTTTTTCTTACCCCACCACTCTCTAGAGCCATTTAAACTACCAACAGTCAAGTTTTCCTTTGCGATTCCAGCATCGATAACTGCTTTTTGTAGTTGTTGCTCCAGTGTTAAAATATCTACTCTAGCTTTGTTGTCCTTTTCCTTGAAGTATTCTTTTAGAGTAATTGAAATATAAAGCTTATCAGGAGCCACTTCTTCTTCTGCACTCCCAGTTACTTCGATTTTTTTAGGTGCTTTTTCCACTGTGGTTTGAGCTTTTGATAATGAAAGGTTGGTGAACAATAAGGCAATTAGTGCCACAACATATTTAAAGCGAGTATTCATGATGAAATTATTTAAAGTTTGTAATAAAGGTAAATCTTTAGCCATACAACGCATAACGAATCCTGAAATTATTCGTTTAACAAAACATTAACAAAATGATTTATGTCGGTAAAGATGGATTGTTCAGTGATACTATATTGGGAATTAGTAAAAAATCTTTACATTTGGTCTATCAACCAAATGGGACTTCAAATAGGAGTGCTATTTATATCTATAAGCTAAAAAATGATTTCTAAGAAAGCTAAATATGCTTTAAAAGCCTTAAAAGTACTTACCCGTGAATATGGGAAAGGGCCATTGTTGATTTCAACTATCGCAGAGTCAGAACAAATACCGAAGAAATTTCTAGAAGCTATCCTATTGGAACTTCGTAATCACGGCATACTTCAGAGCCAAAAAGGAAAAGGAGGAGGTTACTACCTACGTATGCCTCCTGAAGAGGTGAGTTTCGCAAAAATTATTCGTATTATTGATGGCCCCATTTCTCCTGCTTTGTGCGTTTCATTACATTTCTATGGAAAATGTGATGACTGCTCTAATGAAGAGACATGTTCGCTTCGTAATACGCTTGCTAAATGGAGAGATGCAAGTTTAGAGGTTTTAGAGAATAAAACCTTGGTAGATTTACTGTAAAAAAATAATTTTGGTAAAACAAAAAGCGGTAACCTTCTAAAAGGTTGCCGCTTTTTGTTTTATAAATGGAATATGAATCTTTTTTTAAATAATTGTAAAATTTTAACATAAATTAATAGTGTAATTTCAACATTAATTTATATTTTTACGGTACAAAATCACCAACCACAGCGTATCTATTGGTAGTCATGGGAGAACATAGGAACAAGGTTACTATACCAAACAGATAGACGATACGTATAATTTAAATTAACAACATGAAAAAGTTAAATCAATACATGATTATCCAATGGTTAGTATTCTTACCGTTGATTTTACCATTAAGTATCGTTTCAGGAGCTGTAAATGGCGTTAAGCACGCCATCTCAGGATTACTAGACCAGATGGAATCTGATGTTTATACTCCTGTTACTCATGAAGAAAATTCAGATTTTTTTGCTTGATCTCTTCTGGGTCTAGTTCTAAGAACTCTTCCCAAAATGTATTCTCAGGTACGGCAGCCTTACAAATGATTGGCTCTTTCTTAATTGGATGTGTAAAATAAAGTCTTCTAGCATGAAGATTAATACTGCTATCGTTATTAGGTCTGTCGTACCCATATTTAATATCTCCTCTTATGGGACAGCCCATGCTTGCCAACTGCACTCGAATCTGGTGCGATCTTCCCGAAATAGGTTCTACCTCAATCAGCCAAAATTTATTAATTGTACCGATTACTTTGTAGTAAAGTTCTGCTTTTTGCGAACCCGCTACTTCTTTGTCATGAGCTGTTACGACGTTTTTACCTTCGTCCTTCACTAACCAATGGGTTAATTTACCTTTTTCCTCTTTCGGCTTACGACGTACTACTGCCCAGTAGGTCTTCTGAATATCTCTTTTGCGGAAAATTTCCATCATACGCTCTAAGCCTTTAGAGGTACGTGCAAAAGCAACCAATCCACTAACAGGGCGGTCTAAACGGTGAATAGGATGCAAAAAAACATCCCCAGGTTTATTGTATTCCTTTTTGATATATTCTTTTACGGCATCCGTAAGGGTACGGTCACCAGTAGAATCTCCTTGAACCAATAATCCAGCTCTTTTATTTACTATAATAAGGTGGTTGTCTTCATAAACCACATGGAAGTCTTTCACTTTCATATTCTTCTATTGTTTGCAATGCCGTGCGAAAAGCACAGCGATTTAATAACTCTCGTTGACACTCGGAAAGTCAACAGCTTTTACGTCTTTTACGTAGTTTTCCACAGCATCTTGCATGATGGTATGCAAGTCTGCGTAACGGCGTAAGAAACGTGGCTTGAATTCTTTATTGATTCCAAGCATATCATGGACTACTAGAATTTGCCCGTCAGCATCAGAACCTGCTCCAATACCGATGGTCGGAATGGAAATACTTTCTGAGACTAATTTGGTCAAACTAGCGGGGATTTTTTCTAAAACTACGCCAAATGCACCGCAAGCTTCTAACATTTTGGCATCTTCCAGAAGTTTTTGGGCTTCTTGTTCTTCTTTTGCTCTTACCGTATAAGTGCCAAATTTGTAAATCGACTGTGGCGTTAAGCCTAAGTGACCCATCACAGGAATACCCGCACTCAATACTCGAACAATCGACTCTTTAATCTCTGTTCCACCTTCCATTTTAACGGCATGAGCTCCCGACTCTTTCATTACTCTAATGCAAGAACGAAGGGCTTCCGACGAATTTCCTTGATACGAACCAAAAGGAATATCGACTACTACCAATGCTCTTTTAACGGCTTTTACAACCGAAGAAGCATGATAAATCATTTGATCTAAGGTAATGGGTAAGGTTGTTTCATGACCAGCCATTACATTGGATGCCGAATCTCCTACTAAAATCAAATCAATTCCAGCGGCATCTACGATGCGAGCCATTGAATAATCGTAAGCCGTAAGGCAAGAAATTTTCTCGCCTCTATTTTTCATTTCTTGTAATATATGAGTTGTAATTCTTTTGACATCGCTGTGAACTGACATATTGGTTATTTTCTTTAAAAGGGTATTAGTATGTTTCTATAAAAAGCCGTAATGTGGATACGAATATCGTAAAATTATGGGAATGAATTTATTCTTTGTACATAATTATTGCAGGAAATGATAAGTGTTTTCTCTCGAAGGCTTATTCCATTGATTTATAAACCACATCCATGATTTTTGCCCTGATTTTCAGGGAATTAATCTTGTTGTTGCCCGCAGAAGGGTAGACTCTATTAGACAAAAAAACGAAGACTAATTCTTTAACAGGATCAACCCATACTAATGTTCCCGTGTAGCCCGAATGTCCGTAAGACTCTTCGGAAGCTTTGGAAGAAATATAGTTACTTTCTTTATCACTTGGTAATTTATCCCACCCTAAAGCTCGGTGGCTTCTATTCGATTTTGTTCTGGTAAAATAGTTAAGACTCTGTTCTTGAAAAAAAGTTTTACCATTCATTGAGCCCTTATTCAAATTCATTTGCATAAGCACAGCCAAATCTTGAGCGTTGCTGAATAGTCCTGCATGCCCCGAAACGCCTCCTAGCATGGCGGCTGTTTGGTCTTGTACTGTTCCTTGTAATTGTCGTTCTCGAAATGCATTGTCATTTTCGGTGGGAGCAAGGACACTTTTCTGAAAACGTTTAAGAGGATTAAAGCCTGTAGTGGTCATCTCTAAAGGCTCGTAGAATGTTTTTGAAACAAATGTATCCAAGCTCTCTCCCGTGATTTTTTCTACAACATGTTGAAGCATAATCAGTCCTAAATCGCTATAAACAAAGCTGTACGAACCATCTCTTTCTTTTTTGTTGATTAGAGGAGATTTGATTACCCATTTCCAAACCGAATCTCGGATAGATGTCTTAGCATACATGCCATCAGCTACGACTAGGGGATATTCGATACTTTGTTTGGTACTATAATAGTCCGTTTTCCAACCTAGGGGAATACGTGTACGCTCCCAAAAAGGGATGTAAGCTACTAAACCAGCCTGATGGTAAAGAAGGTCTTTAATCACAATGTGTTCTTTATTACTCCCCTTTAGCTCTGGGAGGTAGTGAACAGCTTTTTCGTCGAGATTAATTTTTTTTTTATCGTACAAATACATGATACTTTGCAAGGTAGCCGATACTTTGGTTACAGACGCAAGGTCAAAAATCGTATTGTCTTTAATGGGTAAACTGCCTGCTTGATAGGTTTGATTACCATAGTTTTTTTGATAAACGATTTTGCCTTTTCGAGCTACCAAGAGTTGACAACCAGGAAAGACGTGCTGTTCGATAGCATTGTTTATAATCGGGTCAACATTGCTTAATGTTACACTATTGATTCCTACACTTTCTGGCGAAGCCTGTGTAAACCCTAAACTGTTGGTCACGATACCATCGCCTACTCGGTATAAGTTTTCGATGGAAACGGGTAGTTTTCCTTTAGCAGGTAAGCGTCCAAATAAGATTTCGGCGAGTGCTGTTTGAGCTTCGTCTTCATCTTCATAACCGCATACAACCGTTGAGGCATCAGGGAAGTACTTTAAACAGTAGGGATTTCCGAAGACGCATAAAATTACTCGTGTTTTCTTTTCTAATTTTTTGATGAAATCTTGAATTCCATAGGTAATTCCAAATCGAGCCGACGGTCTGGTACTTAAATCGTGTAAACTAATGACTACGGTATGCGAAGAGTCAACGGTGCGTAATACTTCATTAAAGAGTATTTCGTCTGTTTTAGACAAAGAGTTAAAGTGCTGAAATGGAGCATATTTGCTAAGTGCATTTTGAAAGGCATTACCTGTGCGGGCATCAATGGCCAATGATAAAAATTTTGTGCTTGGTGTGGATACTAGAGGAAGCTGTTTCTTATCGTCTTTGACAAGCGTAATGGCATTTTCAAAGAGCTCTCTTTTAATGGCATGAGCTTCTTCAGAATTTAAATCCTGATACAAATTGGTCGTTTCAATGGTACTGATTTGGTGTAAACCTGCCCAGTATTTTGCTTTTAAGATTTTTCTTACTCGTGCATCTACCTCTGCCTGCTGAATAATACCTGCTTGTATTGCTCCTTTGATTTTTCGAATACCTTCTAATGGGTTTTCAGAATAAAGTAAGATGTCATTTCCTGCAATAAATGCTTGTAAATCAATGTCTCCAGACGTAATTCGTTGTCCAGAGCGTACCCCTCTCATATTGAGAGCATCCGTAATGACAAGTCCTTTAAAACCCATTTCATTTTTCAATACATTTGTGACTACATTGGACGAAAGCGTTGCTGGTTTTAGGTCATAGAAGGGTACTTGTAAGTGTCCGACGATGATACTTTGTACCGAATCGTTGATGAGTTGCTGAAAAGGATAAAACTCGACGCTATGTAGCCGTTCGCCTGTATAGCTAATTTTAGGTAAGACATGATGCGAATCTCCTTGGGTATCGCCATGCCCAGGAAAGTGTTTGGCACAAGCAATCAGTTGATTACTTTGCATTCCTTTCATGTAAGCAAGACTTTTTTCGGCTACATTTTCACGAATTTCACCAAAAGAACGATGACCAATGATGGGATTTTCGGGATTACTATTGATGTCAACCACAGGAGCAAAGTTGAGACTGATACCGAGTCTTTTGCATTGGCGAGCAATTTCTGCCCCCATTTTAAAAATCAATTGATTATTTTGAATAGCTCCAAGCGTTAACTGTTTAGGAAAAGCCATGGTAGAACTTACCCGCATTGCTAGTCCATGTTCACCATCAATCGATACAATAAGGGGAATTTTAGCTGCTGTTTGAAAACGATTAATTAATTGTGCTTCTAATACAGGTTGCCCTTGAAATAAAATAAACCCTCCTACATTATTATTAGCAATAAGCGATTCCACTCGTTTGAAATGAGCTTCTCCATGTTCTGGATAAAGAGCAATCATAAAAAACTGACCAATTTTTTGGTCTTCATTCATGCTAGCAAAGACACTGTCAATCCATGCTTGTTCCTTTAAACTACTGAATTTGATGTACGTTTTAACAGGTTCATCCTCTTTGTTGGTATTTTTTGAATGGTTAAAAGAAAATAAAGAGGCAAAGGTATCCCCTTTCCAAATTTTGTGTACAGGAAAACCATCAACAGTGAAGCGAATCGCCACACCTAATACCAGCAATAATAACCAAAAAGAAAACAGTCGCTTATTCATTATAGAACTCCTTAGAAAATTTAATACAGTGTACAAAGTTACCACAAATCCAACGCCTTTGGAAATAGCATAACTTCTATAAGGTTATAACGAAAAAGTAAGGATGAGTAACCAGTAATCAAACATTTAGCCCATGCAGTCGTTCAAACCGTTTAAGGAAAATGGCTGTAAAGATAGTATTTATTATGTGGATATTAATCTTTTGCTATCCCTTAGAAAAAACAAGCCCAAAATCTCTAGTGATTTTGGGCTTGTTGAATCGTATTTATGTTGGAGAGAGACTGCATCTCTCTATTGATCCATCAAATAAGCTTTGATAAAATCGTTGATATCGCCATTTAAAACTGCTTCTGTGTTAGAAGTTTGGTAATTAGTTCGATGGTCCTTCACTCTTCGGTCATCTAATACATAACTTCTGATTTGAGAACCCCATTCAATTTTCTTTTTCCCTGCTTCTACCTCAGCTCTGGCTGCATTTCGTTTATCAATCTCAATTTGGTATAATTTCGATTTTAATAACTTAATAGCAACCTCTTTATTCATTAATTGCGAACGTTCTTGTTGACAAGCAATGATAATTCCTGAAGGTTTGTGATGTAAACGAACTGCAGTTTCTACTTTGTTGACATTTTGTCCTCCTGCCCCACCAGAACGGAAGGTATCCCAATCGATATCGGCAAGATTTACTTCAATTTCGATACTATCATCTACTAAAGGCGATACAAAAACAGAAGCAAAAGACGTATGACGACGAGCATTTGAATCAAAAGGAGAGATACGCACAAGACGGTGAACCCCATTTTCAGATTTCAAATTACCATAAGCATATTCACCTTCAATTTCGAGCGTAACGGATTTTATTCCTGCAACGTCTCCATCGTTATGGTCGGCTTCTTTTACTTTGAATCCGTTTTTCTCAGCCCACATGATATACATACGCATTAACATCGAAGCCCAGTCTTGCGACTCAGTTCCGCCAGCACCCGCATTGATTTCGAGAACGGCAGAAAGGTTGTCCCCTTCTTCTGACATCATTTTTCGGAATTCCAACTCACCCAATTTAACCTCTAACTTTTCCCCTTCAGCATCTACTTCTGCTTCTGTGGCCTCTCCCATTTCGTAAAACTCCCAAATGGTTTCTAGGTCTCCTAAAAGTCCATTTAATTGGTCAAAACCATCTGTCCAAAATTTCAGTCCACGTACTTTTCGCATCGTGGTTTCTGCTTTTTTAGGATCGTTCCAGAAATCTGGGTCGAGTGTTATGGTTTGTAATTCGTCTATTTGGTATTTCTTATTATCGTAGTCAAAGATACCTCCTCAAAGCCTCTACATTGGCTTTCAGGTCATTGAACCTGTCTTTTGTCATGCGTTGTGTTAATGTTTATGAGTTAAATGTTTATGAGTTTTAAAATCACAAACATTTAACTTAACTAATTTAAGTCTTAATGATGACTGTTTATGAGTAACTTGTTTGGCACTTTTCAACTCATAAACAGTCAACACCTCAACTTCTTATAAATCTACTGCACAACCGTAAGCTGCTTCAGTAGCTCCTTTGATAGCTTCTGAGATAGTTGGGTGTGGGTGAACTGCAGTCATGATTTCGTGAGCCGTTGTTTCTAAACGACGAGCCACTACTACCTCAGCAATCATTTCTGTTACATTATAACCAATCATGTGAGCACCTAAGAATTCGCCATATTTAGCGTCGAAGATAACTTTCACAAAACCGTCTCTCGCACCAGCAGCCGTAGCTTTACCAGATGCTACAAATGGGAATTTTCCTACTTTAATATCGTAACCAGCTTCTTTTGCTTTTTTCTCTGTTAAACCAACAGAAGCAATTTCTGGAGAACAATACGTACATCCTGGGATGTTAGAGTAGTCTAATGGTTCTGTATGGTGACCAGCGATTTTCTCAACACAGATGATACCTTCTGCTGAAGCAACGTGTGCCAGTGCTGGGCCTGGTGTTACGTCACCAATAGCATAATAACCTGGCATGTTGGTTTCGTACCATTGGTTTACCAAGATTTTACCTTTGTCTGTGATGATACCAACTTCTTCTAAACCGATGTTTTCTAAGTTAGAAATTACACCTGCTGCTGAAAGAACGATGTCACAGTCAATCGTAATATTTCCTGATGGTGTTTTTACTGCTACTTTACAGCCTTCGCCAGCAGTATCTACTGATTCAACTGCTGAGTTTGTGTGAACGTCAACACCTAATTTTTTGTATTGTTTTGCTAACTCTTTAGAAACGTCTTCGTCTTCTACTGGAACGATGTTTGGCATAAATTCAACGATGGTTACTTTCGTTCCCATTGCTGCATACACATACGCAAACTCAACACCAATAGCACCAGAACCAATTACTACCATTGATTTAGGTTGTGTTTCTAAAGACATTGCTTTACGGTAGTCAATTACTTTAACCCCGTCAATCGGAATATTAGGCAATGCTCTTGCTCTTGCACCTGTGGCAATCATAATGCTTTTTGCATCATAGACCGTCACTTTACCTTCTGCATCGGTTACTTGAACTTTTTTGCCCGGTAATGCTTTTCCTGTTCCCATGATTACGTCAATCTTGTTTTTCTTCATCAAGAATTGAACGCCTTTACTCATGCTATCGGCAACGCCACGAGAACGTTTGATAACTGCACCGAAGTCAGCAGATGCTTCTGAAACCGTGATACCATAGTCTGCAGCGTGTTTAATATACTCAAATACTTGTGCTGACTTTAAGAGAGCTTTGGTAGGAATACAGCCCCAGTTCAAACAAATACCACCCAAAGATTCACGCTCTATCACTGCACATTTTAATCCTAATTGGGAAGCACGGATTGCTGCTACGTATCCACCTGGGCCTGAGCCAATCACAATCAAATCGTAAGTTGTTGCCATTTTATATAAATATGTTAAAAGAAAAGTTGATATTGGATACAAATATAAGGATAAGCTTTAAAGTGCTAAGGGCTTGTGGCAAGTTTTTAGAAGAAGTCTAATTTGTCTTGTAGTTGTCCAAAAAATTGGCATCGTGCAATAAAATCCCAATAAAGCCTATTTTTCACTTATCGAAGGCATTTTTACAAATACCTAGCTGTTCATTTTCGATTTATATGGATGGAGGTCGTCCTTCAAAAAGACGACCTCCATATTCTACATATAAAAATTATGAAACTTCTTTATTACAAGAAGCACAAATTCCCTGAACGAGTAAATTCATTTCTTTTTTCTGATACCCCTCTGGTAAAATAACCGTAGGAATAACGACAGCTTCCAGACACGTAGTTAATCCGCAAGTCATACATTTAAAATGAATATGGTCGTGGTTATGGGTATGGTCATGCGATTGGCATTTTTCCTTGCATAACGCATACTTAATACCGCCTTCATCGTCCAACACTTTGTGGATAAGTCCTTTATCCACAAAAGTTTTCAGTGTGCGATAAATCGTAACTCGGTCAAACTTGTCCACAATTTGCGTTTCAATATCCGCATGGGCAAGGGCATGATTCTTTGACAAGAAGATTTCTAAGATTTCTTCTCGGCAATCCGTCTGACGGAGTTTGTATGTTTTCAGTTTACTCTTTATCGCTACACTCATTGGCTTGGTCTAATCTATTCAATAACCGTATGTGAAGTATTGCGACACATTTATTTTAAAAATCACTAAGAACATTATTAAGTAATGGGACAAAATTAGTTGGCATAAAAACCTATAAGGTTTAGTTTTCAACTTCTTTATTATCAATTTTCTAACCAAAACCTTATGGGTTTAACTAAATAAGTCGTTGTACTGAGTTATGAAAAATTACCAAAGCTATGTTCTCTATGTTTCTATGTGGTTAAACATGTCGGGTTACTTATGCCGAAATACTGTTATTTTCAAATTGCATTTTCACTAAGTTACTATAAATTCCTTCGTCTTGCAAAAGAAGCTCATCGTGCGAACCTGCTTCGGCAATTTCGCCCTCTTTCAATACATAAATCGTATCGACATTACGGATTGTTGCCAAACGGTGTGCAATAATAATGGTGGTACGGTCTTGCATTAATTTGTCTAAGGCATCTTGTACGAGCTTTTCTGATTCAGAGTCTAAAGCACTTGTGGCTTCATCCAAAATCAAAATAGCAGGGTTTTTCAAAATAGCACGAGCAATGGCAATCCGTTGACGCTGTCCTCCCGAAAGTTTAATACCTCGTTCGCCCACAATGGTTTGGAATTTATCTGGGAATGAATCAATAAAATCATACGCATTTGCTTTACGAGCAGCTTCTTCAATTTCGGCAACGGTCGCATCAGGTTTACCGTAAGCGATGTTTTCAAAAATTGAACCTCCAAATAACATGACTTCTTGTGGTACAACGGCAATATTTTTACGTAAGGCCGTTAGGTCGAAATCATTGATATTTTTGTCATCAATTAAAATTTCACCGCCCGATAATTTATAATAACGCATCAATAAACCTACAATCGTCGATTTTCCTCCACCCGAATATCCTACAAGGGCAATTTTGTTTCCTGCTTTTACGTGTAACGAAATGCTTTTCAGAACGGCAACATCTGGACGAGAAGGATACGAGAAACGTACATTTTTGTATTCAATTTTACCTTTAATGTCCACATTTTTAATAACGTTGCTAGAACCTTGGGGTTGAATCGTAATTTCTGAATCTTCTTCTAAGATTTCTAAAATACGTCCTGCTGCCCCGATGGTCTTCTGAATTTGTGCATACATATCGCCTAAACCACCCACTGAACCACCAATAAAACCTGTATAAATAATGAAGGTTAATAATTTGTCGAAGGTCAATTCGCCATCTTGAACCAAATGTCCACCATACCAAACAACGCCTACAATCGCACCAAATAGCACGAAGATGATAAAGGAAATGAAACTACCTCGGTAAGTAGCTGTTTTCAAAGCCCATGTAAGCACTTTTTCAAGCGAACTCGTATAACGATCTACTTCTAATTGCTCGTTCGTAAAGGCTTTTACGACATTGACAGATTGAAGAGTTTCTTCTACAATTACGTTGGTTTTTGCTAACTCGTCTTGTACTCGTTTGGAGTTTTTACGAATAAATTTTCCGAAAATAATAGCGGCTACTACCAAAAATGGGAAAGAGCAAAGCATGAAAAGCGTCAATTTCCCTGAGAAATAGACAATCAAGCACACTCCACCCACAAGGGTAAAGATTTGGCGGAAAAATTCGGCCAATGTTACCGATAGAATATCTTGTAATTGAGTAACATCAGACGTGATTCTACTCATTAAATCCCCTACTCTATTTTTTTCAAAGAAGGTAACAGGTAGTGAAATCATTTTAGAATATAAGGCTCTACGGACATCTCGCATGGAACGTTCGGATACACGAGAAAAAGTATATACTCTAAAGAATGAGAAAAATGCCTGTGCTGCCAAAATGACTAAAAATAAAATGGTCATTTGGTCAAGGTCAAACTTCGGTACTCCATCTTTTAGTAAACCTTGTAATTGCCCCGACATAGGGCTTGCGGATGCCAAAGACGAAATTCCTGAGGCGTTTGATTTTGGACCTAAAATAGACCCAACCATTTGTCCCATCAATAAAGGAACACTCATGGTAGTAATCTGAGAAAGAATCAAGAAGATGAATCCTAGAAAGAAAATCCCTTTGTAGGGAGCCGTAAATTTAAAAATACGATAGGCTTGATGTAAGCCCTCTTTGCTAATCTTTTTTTTGTCTTGAGGATTTACACCCTCGCCAAACTTTTCACTACGCTTTGCCATAAGTTTTACGGCGAATATTGATTCGCTGTGTGTTTTTTAGTGATACTAATCTTATTGAGTGATTTAGTGAATGATGATTGAGTGATTATACATCGTCGCTCGCTAATCGCTCTACACTTTACTCTTCGTCAGGTAATCCTTTGTATTTAGATGCTTCGAAGATTTTTTGAGCATCTGGATTTTTCATTAATTCTTGAATGGTTAATTTTTCGTCTTCGTAATAATACTTGGATACGATTCTGAAACCTAGCCATCTTCCAATACTTCCTGGGCAGGCTGGCCCAATTTCTGGAGTAGTTGGGCGGTCGCCGACGTATTTTGCTTTTACGGGGTCTTGGATGGTATATAATAATTTTTCGTCAATAAAATGAGCCCAAATGGCCGATTGATTGTCATACGATTCGCTAACTTGGCGGTCGGTATAACCCAAAAAAGTACTATCTGCTTTGGATGGCATCATTACTTTACCAAAGGTATAGCCTTTTCCGTACCAAATCATCTCTGCTAACAACGTTTTATCGGCAGGATTGGTTGCGTTATAGCGTTGCGAAAGTAATAAAATACACTGGGCAACCACTGATTCTGGATAGGTTTTTTGCAATTGATAGTCATAGACATCGGGTAAGAATTTTGCTTTTTTTCCCATGAAGTAGTCTAGTCCAATAATGATAGCAGTATCTGATACCATTATTTCTCTATTTGCTAGTGTTCCTTGTCCCCAAAAACCTGTAAAAACGGTATAAATTTTGGGCTCTTTGAAGTTAGGATAATAATATTTGAGGTGTTGAAAAGCCTCTTTAAAATCCGTTTCTAGTTTGTTATCGCCAAAAAAAGCAGGTTCTTGAGCTTGTTGATAGAACGCTTGTAGTCCCTTATTGGTTATTAGACCAAAGAGTTCCTGAGCCAATACGGGAAACTCGTTGACAGGCCTCTGAAAATAAGCTTCCGAAATTTTTTTGTGCTTCAACAGGAGGTTAAGTACTTGTTCGACTGTCTTACAAGTGAAAAGCTCTTGATCAATACGCTGAATCGAAATCGTAACGGGTACATTACTGACATCAGGCTCTCCGCTATCCTCTTGATTAGAACACGAAAAAAGAATGATTGTTGAAAAAAAAGCGATACAAATTTTAAGAAAATTACGCATGTCGTCGTTGTTAAGGTAGATGCTGATACAGCTTGTTTGTTTCTAAACTTAGTTAGAGTCGTGATTATTGTACGGCTTACTGAACCTGCTGTATGAACAAGGATGATAAAATCAAACACAGACATACAAAATTATGAAGAAAAATGTAATCTTAGCCCTTTTTATGTTGATTGGCATCACGAAGGGATTGGCACAATTCGGAAATAGCTATCCTACAGGATATGGGCAAGGGAGTGTGGGCTTATTTTATGGGGCAAGAATTGGCTTTAAATTCTCCCCAGGAATCGTTGTTAACTCAGTGGAAGGCTTGAAAAATTTCAAAACAGCAACGAGTGATGGTGTTGGTTTACGAATGACCGTGGGGCCTATTGCTGATTTTTATTTTAGTCAAAATTATGCTTTTAGTACGGGCTTACTTTACACCGTGAAAAGCGTAAACTATGCCGTAGGGAGTAGCTTTTATAGTAACGAGGTGTTTACTGCTAAACCTCTAACGTCTGACGAAACGAAAAGTGCGAATGCGAGTTATAACTTGCAATACCTCCAAATTCCTGCGACCATTAAAATTTTTAGTAGCCAAATAATGGATAATAGAACACCTATTTACCTACAATTTGGGGGGACTTTTGATGTGAAAATTGCCGAAAAAGCATTGGATAAAATATCAAATCCTATTTATCAATATCAACAACGTCTGCCTAATTTGCCGAGTGTATTTACTTTTGGCGACATTAATATGCTGATTGGTCTAGGAACTGAAATTCCAATTAGTGCTAATGGAGACGTGATTTTTGTAGGATTACAGTACCAACGTGGACTTACCCAAATTAATAACAGTCCAGAATTTGCGGATTTGATGACTAAGAATACTTTGATTGGACTTGATTTTGGAATTCGTTTTTAAAAAGAGCCAAACGAATTAGGTTTATCTTTTTGTTCTATTAACCATTAAGGAGTTGAGTGTATTAAGTTTTGTTAGTATCTCTCAATATTCTTAACTCCTTAATGGTTGTACTATTGTTAGGTATTAATATTTATGATTGGAAAAACCCCATTATGCTAGTAACGTTTCAGCAGGGATACCAAAGTGTTGATACAATGTTTTTATCATTTTTAATGTCAAAGGTTTTTTTCTGTTTAACACTTCTGACACTCTTGATTTTGTTCCAAAATACTTAACCAAGTCTTTTTGTGTTAAGCTATTTTCTTCCATTTTATATTTGATTGCTTCAATTGGGTCAAGTTTTGGCATTGGATAATGTGCCGCTTCGTACTTCTCTATCACCATTAGTAATAATTCTAAGGTGTCCCCTTCTGGTGTGTTCGGTTTTGCTGCCCAAACTTCATTAAGTTTTTTAAACGATTCTTTATATTCAATCTCGTTTTTGATTGGTTTGACTTGAAAGTTTTCCATAAGATTCATTAATAATTTTCTACTGTTTTTGCATCAATTCGGTCATAATCCTTGTGCGTTCCTACAAATTTGATCCAGCAAGCGTTGAATTCGTAGTTGAATGAAACGATAAGTCGAAACTTGTTTTTAGCTATATTAAAAACAATTCTTTCATTGCCTACATAATCAGCACCTTTAAAATCTGAAATAACTTCCTGTGGATTTTTATAGTCAGTATTACTCATTTTCTCATACCAACTGAGTAAACCTGTTTTTGAGTCTGTGTAGATTTCCCAAAAATCTTTTAATGTGCTTTTTGCTACTATTCTCATAATAGAACAAATATAGCCAATAGTTCCATTTTTGGGAACTATTGGCTATATTTGTTTGTACAATTTTTCTGTTTATTATGGATATAAAGTCTAATTAACCACCACATCAAAAGTCTGGTTAATATCATCGCTTCCTGGGGTAGGCGTTCCGTCTTTCACGCCTGGTTGATGACGTAATTGTACCTTCAACTTACCTGTACCTGCTGCGGTTGTGGTAACGCTTGCTTTCAGACCTACATTATAACCCTTACTATCTTTATCTGTAATCACAAAACTTAACAAACTGCTTGGGCTTGGTGTGTAAATGAATAAATGGTCATTTTTTTCTGCCTCAATTCCTGTCGTAATATCCGATACTGGATTTTTGGTTTCGTCTAAAATCGTTATCGTAAAATCATAGCTTTTATTGGCCTTCAGGGTAATCTTATCTAATTGGCTAATTGCTTTTGGCCCTTCTGCTCCGTCTGGGTCAATTACCACAAAGGTACTGGTCGTACTTGTTCCTTTTTCCGTAAAATTCAATTTTACCGTCGTAATCAATTCGTTTTCGTCCGTATTCGGGTCAATGTCTGTTCCTTTAGAACATGAGCTTATTACCGTCGCTATGGCTAACAAATAGCCCCAATAGTGCATTTTTTTCATTGTGTGCTAATTAGATGAAACAATGTTGCAAAAATACGAATCATTTTTGTTTTTGCACTATTGTTGCAAAATTAAAATTCATAAGTTAAGCGTAAAGCGATGTTTCTTCCCATATCATCAGTAAAATAACGGAAACGATTCATGTATTCTCGGTAAGAAACGTTGAGGAGGTTGGTCACACTAAGTCCTGCTTTAAGGCTCTGAGTTTTTCCTAAAGGAAGTCGTATCCCTGCTTGAAGATTCCAAAGGGAATAGCCTGCTGGTGCTGGGGCAAAATCGGCATTGGGTTCAACACGAGTTTGCTGAGCTACTAGCTGGTTGCCAATACTGAAATATGCTTCTTTTTTAGAGAAGTTCCACTGTAAGGTATTTTCCAACCTGTCGGAAGGAATACCGTACAAAAACTGCTGTGTTCCTTGTTGGAAAGCCCTCAAAAGGGCGAGTTTACTGCTAAAGGTAAGTTGCTTACTGAGGCGATAACTTCCCGAAAAATCAATTCCTTGAAAAATAGCATCCAATTGTTTATATTGAAACAGTGGAAATGCTCCTCGGATGGTATAAACCAACGAATCGGCTGGACGTAAGTAAATGTAATTGGCAATTCGATTGTGGTAGATTCCCAATTCTAGTGCTAGGCGTTCAGTCGTGTAAGTAAAGGTTAAGGACGTGTTCAAGGCTCTTTCGGGTTGTAAATTCAAATCTCCTTGCTCGTAGGAAGCCGCTCCATGGTGCACTCCTTGGCTATACCATTCATTCACCGAAGGTGGTCGCCAAGCGGTTGAGATATTCAGACGTGCTGAAAAAGCGTCGCTAAAGGTATAAACACCACCTAATGAACCTGCAAAGTTTTCGTTATGGTGTTGACGAACTAGAATTTCTTCTGAAGGGGCATCAGCTTTGCGGTAAGTAGTCAACAAGCGAGTATCTGCTCGTAATCCTGCATCGAAATCGAATTTCCCTACAGCGTATTTCTCAATAATGAACATTCCCACCGTGTTACTTTCATAATTTGGAATGAGAATGGTACGAGAAAAAGGAAGTCTCACGTCAGTTCCTGTGGATAAGTTGGACTGTATCATTCCTGTAAGCCCAACAGAACCTGTGATTTTTTGAAATAAAGGACGATGTTCTAGTAGCAATTCGCCCGTATAGGTTTCTAGCCTAAAACTTTGCACGTAGGCTTTTGTGCCTCGTTGTACGTCGTATTCTGCTCTAAAATTATATTGTCGCCCAAGGGTCAAGTGCCATTTTCCTAGTTTATTCCAATTCCAGAAAGCTTTTACTTTGAGTAAATTATGTTGTAAATCCTGATTGGGTTTGTCGATGGTATAGCTCAGACTGCTTGGGGTATAAATCGCTAAAGGTCTGGATAAACTCAAGGCTTCTTGTAAGTTTTCCACATTACCAATGTGCGAGCCTGTAAAAATTCCAATGGTCGTATTGAATTGACTAAAGAAGACATCCACCCCTGCATTGGCTTTTTGGTAAGCAGCATTTAGCGAGAAATTTTGTTCTTCAATACCCGTGTTTAGTAAATAATAGTCGGCCGCACGAATGTTCCCTCCTTTTTTAATGGTTCCTTGAACTCGCCAAGAAAAGCCAGATAAAGGTTGGATACCACCTTGTAAAATACCTGATAAAATCCCTTGTCCTCCGTTTGAAAAGCCTACTAAATTAGCTTCGCCCGTCATACGGCTCGAATCGGGAAGTTTGGCGGGTTCAACCAAAATGACTCCTCCAATAGCATCTGACCCATAACGCACGCCTGCTGCACCTTTCACGACTGTCAACTTTTTAGCAACAAAAGGATCTATTTCTGGTGCGTGTTCTGCCCCCCATTGTTGTCCCTCTTGGCGAATGCCGTTATTCATAATCAATACTCGGTTCGAGTGCATTCCGTGAATAACAGGTTTTGAAATGGAGCTTCCTGTTTGCAAGGTAGTTACCCCTGTAATGGCTTTTAACGATTCACCTAAGGAGTTACCTCGTGTTTGCTCTAAGGCATTCCCCGAAACGTTTGAGCTGGATTGTGACGTGATTGTTTGCTGTTTTCCTACGACAAGTACTTCCTGTAAATGCTCGTCGGCTTCTTCTAAGAGGACATTACTTTCGTGTTCTTTTGCTAAGTCAAAAGTTTGTTCACTTGCCTGATAGCCAACTGCCGAAGTAATGAGGATATAACGACCAGGGCAAAGTCCTTTGAAGGAAAATTCGCCTTTGCTGGTACTGACCATTCCTTTGTTAGCCCCTTTTAATTGAACATTAATTCCAACCAGTGCTTTGCCTGTTTCTTTGTCTCGAATAGTGCCTTTGATATGGCAATCGCAAGGATTTGTTTGTCCTAGCGAGGAATTGGTCAATAAGATAAAAAGGAGAAAAATGCTGAATGATTTCAAGGGAGTATCTGTTGTGATGAACTGTAAAGGTAGCATAAAATCTTCACTTATGCAATAATGTTGCATAAGTGAAATTGCTTAATCTGTGCTAAAAAGGGCATAAAAAAGCCCGTACTTCAGAAAAGTACAGGCTCTTTATTGGATTACCCAATCAATTCGATTGGTTCTCCTTGACTATTATGGAATTTAAAATCAGTCACGCCCATTGAGCTATCTTGAAGTAAATTCACCCAAGTTTTATACTTAAAATACCATTTCATTCTACGAGAAGGAAAGCCAACTGTAAAGAATGAATGCAAAAAAGGGTGTAATAAAATCGTCGGTTTTTTTTCGTTTTGTTTCACTAGAATGTGTTCGAGGTGATGCTCGATTACATCCGATACTACAATACTTGCCGTGATTTTACCCGTTCCTCCACAAGTAGGGCACGTTTCCGCAGTGACTACATTCATCTCAGGACGAACCCTTTGACGAGTAATTTGCATTAAGCCAAACTTAGTTAAAGGCAAGATGGTATATTTCGAGCGGTCGCCTTTCATCTCCTCCTTCATAATGTCATGAATCAGCTTCTTATTCTCCGCTTTTTTCATGTCAATAAAGTCGATAACGACAATACCACCCATATCTCTCAGACGCAATTGGCGAGCAATTTCTTTTGCTGCTTCACGGTTTACGCTAAGGGCTGTTGCTTCTTGGTCTTCCTCACTATTGGATTTATTACCAGAGTTAACATCAATTACGTGTAGGGCTTCGGTATGTTCAACAATTAAGTAGCCTCCATGCGGTAAACTCACCGAACGACCAAAAAGCATCTTTAATTGTTTTTCAATGCCAAACTGTTCAAACACCTTGTTTTTCCCTTGGTGTAGTTTAACAATTTTCTCTTTTTCAGGAGCGATGTGCGAGACATAGTTTTTCGCCTCTTGGAAAAGCTCTGGTGTATCAACGATGACACTATCAAAGTTTTCGTTTAACAAATCCCGAAGCATCGAGGTTGCTCTACTCATTTCACCGATTATTTTATCTCTCGGTTTTGCAGAACGAAGGGCTTTAATACCTGCCTCCCATTTTGCTAATGACTCTTTCAAGTCTTTGTCCAATTCTTCAACGTCTTTGCTTTCAGCTACTGTTCTTACAATGACACCGAAATTAGCAGGTTTAATAGAAGAGATAAGACGTTGTAAGCGTTGGCGTTCACTTTTGGCGGTAATCTTTTTAGAGATATTTACACCATTCGAGAAGGGAACTAATACGGTATAGCGACCAGCTATTGAAATGTCGCAAGATAATCTTGGTCCTTTCGTGGAAATCGGCTCTTTGACAACTTGAACCAGTATTGGGGTATTTTTGGCTAATACCTTATCTACTTTATCATGTTTATCAATCTCTGGTTCTAGCTTGAAATTGTCTAATCGACCAGTATTGGCTCTACCAGCGATGACATCTTTCGTGAACTTATTCAGGGAGTTGACATTCGGCCCTAAATCATGGTAATGAAGAAAAGCATCTTTCTCATAACCAATGTCTATAAATGCCGCATTTAATCCCGTAACCATCTTCTTTACGGTACCGAGATAGATATCTCCTACTGAAAAGTGTGGCTCGGACTCCTCTAAGTGATATTCGACAATTCTTTTGTCTTGCAAAAGAGCTATTCGATCACCTTTGGGAGTCGAATTGATGATTAATTCATTACTCACAGGAGATTGAAGGATTTAGCATGAACGAAAATAAGAAAATATATTGTCGTCGTGAGTGTCGTGCGTAGTGTTTGTTTAAAACCGTGGTAAGGATTGACAAGTAGATGAGTGCGTGCCAACTATGAAAAGGATAAATACGATTTCATGGTTAGAATAGTGAAAAGACATTTAACTACCCTAATAACAGTAGCCAATGTTTTCTAAAATTTAGTCTATCATCAATCTTACATTGATTTTGAATGTGGGCGATACCAAAAAAAGCCTGTCGATAGGAACTCTAAATTATCGGACTAAATTATAAATGCTTGGTATCATTTCCGATAGCGTTCTTGATATAGAAAATCAGAATAATAATGAAGTGATTTTAATCGAGGAACACTAAAATTTCGTTAGCTACTTGACAATCTCAATGAAACGACAAAAACAGGCATTTTTCTTTTTTGAAAAATTGCCTGTTTTTTACTGTTAGAGATTGGTGTCTAGGATATTAAAATCTGATAGAAATACTACCCGATTTCGTATCTAAAGAAACCTAATCACTATTTTTTCTTATGTCTATTCTTTCTAAGACGCTTCTTTCTTTTGTGTGTTGCGATTTTGTGTCTTTTTCTTTTCTTTCCGCAAGGCATGACTTTTAAGGTTTTAAAATGTTAAAAAATATTTTGAAAAGTGGCGAAAGATACGACAATATTGATAAACATGAAAGTCTTTTCATATTCAAGCTGTCCTTCTTTGCCTTACTGTAACTTCGACAAAATCTCCTGAGCGGCCGCTTTCTCTTGAATATCCTTAGAAGATTTTAGGACTTTTTCAAGAATTTGCTTGGCTTCTTCTTTTCTGTCTAATTCGGCTAAGCAATAACCCAAGTTTAAGGCAGCTTTCGAATTGGCTGGATTAATCTGGAGTAATTGCTTAAAGCGATCAACCGCTTTGGCGTACTGATTAGAACGAATGGAAAGAATTCCTAAATTGAACAAGGCTGGCTCGTATTCAGGCTCTTTCGCAATGACTTCTCTTAACATTAAAATACCTTGCATCGGATTCGATGAGGATACGTATGTCATAGCCATATTGGTCTTCGCCAACAAATTCTCTGGATTTTTAGCAAGTACTTTCGTGAAAAATTCCCTTGCTTTCTCTCCCATTTTGGTCGTCTTTTCCTCCTTTAACGAATAGGTGAATGCTTCGTAATATAAATTACCTGCTTTCATCAAATTCTCTTCAGTAGGACTCAACGTTGCAATTTCTTCCGCATAATGAGCGGCATTGTCATACTGAGTATATTCTGTATATTTTTGAACTAAACTCGAAGCAGCTTTAATTTTTGCCTCTTTTCCAGAACTCCCTTCAAACGTTGCCTTCAATTCTTCCACCACCTTCTCCTGTGCTGAAGTCAATCCACTACCATGCTTTTCATCTACATGCTCTGGTTCTTCTTGCGATTCGCCTCCTTTGTCTCGATTAGCTAATGGCATACTCGCCTCTTTGTTGGGTTGTTCTAATTTCTTGTTTTCATCACTCACAACCACTTTTGGTAAGCTATATAATGAGCCTACAAGTCCCAACGCAACGACAATAATGATGATGAAAGGCTTTTTCATAAAAAGGTATTTTTAATGAAATTGGTTAAGTAATTTTCGCTTCTATTGAATATTCAAGAGAAACATAAATTGTACTTTACTGATAACGTCTTGCTCGCTCTTGTGCAACGCACTATCAAGCAAAAAATAAAATACCGTTTACGTAATTATGCGTTAGTTTTAACCTGTTCAACAAAGATTTTAGCAGGTTTGAAACTCGGAATGTAATGTTCGTCAATTACGATAGATGTATTTTTTGAAATATTACGAGCCACTTTCTTCGCTCTTTTCTTGTTTACAAAGCTACCGAAACCCCTAACATAGATTGGCTCACCTTTTGAAAGGTTGTCTTTTACTACTGAGAAGAACGACTCTAATGCACTTGAAACATCTGCCTTGTCGATACCAGTCTTGTCTGCGATTTCTGCGATTACGTCTGCTTTTGTCACTTTTTTGAAATTTTAGGAGTTAATAAAATTTATTAAACAATGGTTGTTGATTGCAGTTTTGCTTATAAAATCCTCTCGAAATAGTACTAACTTGCACGTAAAACGATAAAATTTACTAAAACGAAAAACTCAAATTATAACCCTCTGATTATTAAGGGTCACAAAGGTACGACTTTGCTTTCAAATATGAAAGAACGAAATCATAAATATCCGTGCTTTTTTTTTGTAATTCCTTAATTGTTAGTCATTTGTAGTTTATCGATGTACTTAAACAGATAAATCATTGTATTTAATTTATCTCTGAATTGTACAATTTCATTAGGTTCATTAAAAAAATAATCAATTGGAGAAAATATTTTTCGCTGAAAAGCTTGTTAACTGGTACAAATCGAACCTGCGTGATTTGCCCTGGAGACATACCCAAAATCCATATTACATTTGGCTGTCTGAAGTTATCTTGCAGCAAACAAGAGTCGCTCAAGGACTACCTTATTATAGAGCTTTTATCGAAGCTTTTCCTACCGTTCAAGACTTGGCACAGGCTGATGAACAGGAAGTCCTTCGTTTATGGCAAGGACTAGGATATTATTCAAGAGCCAGAAACCTGCACACTACCGCTAAAATGGTGGTCGAAAATCATGGAGGTATTTTTCCTAATACCTACAAAGACCTGCTTACTTTAAAAGGAATCGGTACTTATACGGCAGCGGCTATCGCTTCTTTTGCCTTTGGTGAAAAAGTAGCGGTGCTGGATGGTAATGTCTATCGGGTTTTGGCTCGTGTCTTTGGAGAAGAAACCGATATTAGTAGTTCCAATGCCAAGAAAGTCTTTACCGAACTGGCAACGTCCCTCCTACCCGAGCAGCAGACGGATACCTACAATCAGGCAGTCATGGAGTTTGGAGCTTTATATTGTACCCCTGCATCGCCTCAATGTATGTTTTGTACATTTCAAATCGAATGTATGGCAAATGCGACAGGCAAACAAGCGATCTTGCCGATTAAGACGAAAAAAACAAAAGTAACGGAGCGTTTCTTTCATTATCTTGTTTTTCAAAAGGGGGAAAAAATTGCCATGAAACAGCGGAAACCTAAAGATGTCTGGGAAGGAATGTATGATTTTTACTTAATAGAAGATAAACAGGAACTTGATTGGGAGGCTTTAGTGGAACAGGATACATTCTTGAGTCAACAACAAAATGAGTTGACGATTCTCAAAGAAACAACCTCCTATAAACATATCTTATCACATCAGCGGATTTTTACGAAGTTTTATCACCTTGAGCTTTCGACTAAAATAGATACCTTCCCAGAGGGCTTAGTATTTTATTCGTTAAACGAAGTCGATGATTTGCCTAAATCAACGCTGGTTAATAATTTTTTGAAAGAACATATTTTTAAGAATTAATACTGAAGCCGTTTGAAATTTATTGTTTTGCGGAAAAGAGAAACCACAGGGTTAACATCAAGAATAAGACTAGTATTTTACTAATCTCTTCCCTAAAACATAGAAGAAAATAAGTAATTGATTATCAATTTTTCATATAACTATGTTTTCTATGTGTCTATATGGTTAAACATACTGAGATACTTGAATTCAAAACAAAAGAGAGAAGCTTTATAGATTAAGCCTCTCTCTTTTGTTTTGTAAAGCAAGAATTTAATCAACTCTCACTAAAATTATCGACTAACTGTCATTAAGTACTCATGCAAAATTAGCTAATTTTCATTTTGTTGTAAAAAGCTGATAGCTAGTGCATTAAATCCAAAATTCAACATTCACAATTCTGCATCACTACTTAGTATGACTTTGCAATAGTCGTGAATTCACGAGATTTCAACGAAGCACCACCAATTAATCCACCGTCAATATCAGCACAAGCAAATAATTCTTGAGCATTTTTCTCATTACAGCTACCACCATAAAGGATAGAAGTATTGTCTGCAACTTCTTGACCATATTTACCTGCAATGTGCTGACGTAAATAAGCGTGTACTTCTTGCGCTTGTGCCGAAGAAGCCGTAACACCTGTTCCAATAGCCCAGATTGGTTCGTACGCAATAACAACTTTAGCGAAGTCTTCTGCCGAAAGGTGGAAAAGGCTTGCTGTTAATTGAGAAGCAACAAGTTCTAAATAACCGCCTGCTTCACGCTCAGATAATGATTCTCCACAACAGAAGATAGGGCTCAAACCATTTTCTAAAGAAATATTTACTTTTTCTGCTAATTGCTCATTCGTTTCGCCAAAATATTGACGACGCTCACTGTGACCCAAAATCACATATTCAATACCAATAGATTTTAACATAGGAGCAGAAATCTCACCTGTAAATGCACCCGATGCTTTCTGATGACAGTTTTGTGCAGCAAGACTAACATTTGCAACGCCTTCTACATAGCTTTTCAACGTATTTAAGTACAATGAAGGAACTCCCATGATGACAGTTACCTCTGTTGATACTTCGTCTTTTACCATATTCACAACTTCTGAAGCTAAGATTAATGCTTCTTCCATCGTTTTGTTCATTTTCCAGTTACCTGCAACGATTTTCTTTCTCATGTTTTTTATTAGTAGCCTTATCAGTTGATAAGCACCACCGATGTTTTAGTTAATTAGAAATAATTGAAATACAAATTTATAGACTATTACCTTAGTTCTTGAAATATCGGCAACAAAAAACCTCATTTTTCTAAAATGAGGTTTGAATGTCTGCTTACTTACGGCTTGATTTTATGCTTTTCTTTTTACCTTTTAGGTTTTTCATTTTTGAGGTTGCTTGTTGTAATTCACTAATACGTTGCTCATAGGACGTAATCAAGGCAGCACTTTCTGTCTTTTTGAGTTCTAAGTCACTACTCATGCGTTGCATTTGCTCTTCCAAAACGGTGAACTTATCACTAAGTTCTAGTGCCTGCCTTTTGTAACTTTTTACTTGTTGATCTAATTTTTCGATTTCTACATTTTTAGCTTTAATCTGATCTTCTAAGTTCAACTTACTCTCTTTCAGTTCTCGAATCTCTTTGTGGGCTCTTTCTACATTTACATCAAGACGGTCTTTGTCTTTGAGCAAATCGCCGTACTGTTTTTGGCTAACACATGAACTAACTAGAGTTGCAAGGCTTATAGCGGTTAGAAAATTACGTAAAAAAATAGACATAATGAGTATATGGGGTTATCGTGGGTTAAATAATGGTTGTATAAATCTTCAATTATATTGAAAATGAACTAGGAATAATTTCCTATTCTCTTTTTAGAGAAATAAGTAACAAACAAAACGCTCTGTCATTGATAAATGAAAGGTAGATGCCTTGTAAGTTTCTGTATCCTAAGAACAAATAATATATTGATAGATGTCAATATATGGATTATTTTATCTTTTTATTTGAAATAATACCATTTTTTATCTATACCTTTAACTCCCCGATTTAAAATAATTATATTTTTTAATGGGAAATTAATAAATATGAAACAAAACGGATAATCATTCTTATGGTAAATATCCCTAAAAGTTATGAAAACGTATTGTATATATCGATGTTTACTAAATACACTATGTGGTATTTGGCTTTTGTTATTACCTAGCGATGCTACGAGTCAAAGTTTGGTATCTATAAAAAAAGAAAGTCAAAATGAACCGTCCTTCTCGGCGAGCACGAAAGATTTTCCAGAATCTAAAACCAAAAATAACTATTTTTCTAATGAAAAGTATGGATTTGAATTACATAAACAACGAAAATTTACTAAAATCCCATTTCTATTACAAGCTAATTTAATCTTAGTTCCTCTTTCAATTAATAATTCGGATACGCTTTGGTTTATTCTTGATACAGGTGTCAATGCTATCATCTTGACAGACTCGGCTGTAATCAATAAATTAAAGATGCCTTTTGTAAGAGAAATGAAGTTACAAGGAATAGGAGAAGGAAGCGATGTAGAGGCTGGGATTACACTTGGAAATACAATTCGAATGGGTGAAATGATTGGCTACAAACAAAACGTGTTAGTCATAAAAAACAATGCTGTTCAGCTAGGTGAATATGTGGGAGTTCCTATTCACGGCGTTTGGGGCTTTGATCTTTTTGATAGGTTTGTGGTAACCATTGATTTTGCAAATCAAGAAATTCTTCTCCAAGAACCGGACTCATATTCTAGTAAACGTGAAAAAGGTGAGCGATTTCCTATTTCGATTGAAAAGTCGAAGCCTTATTTTGTAGGACTACAAGTAGAATCTGATAAAGAAAGTAAACCACTAAAACTATTAATAGATACTGGAGCTAATCATGCGTTGTTTTTAGAAAAACCAGATGCCAGTTTACTTCAAATGCCAGATAAGGTAATTAACACGCAACTTGGCAGGGGGCTAAATGGAATCATTCATGGAAAATTGGGAAGAATTAAAAAAATGAAAGTGGGTTCTTATGAAATTAATGATTTAATAGCGTCTTTCCCTGATACTACTAGACATAAGGGGGCGAATAATAATCGGCAAGGAGCTATTGGCTGTGAACTTTTACGTCGCTTTAAGGTTACTTTTAACTACCGAGAAAACTATGTCCTATTGAAACCTCTTAAGAAAACACTCAAAGAAGCTTTTGAATATAATATGAGTGGTATGGAGTTAGTCGCTAGAGGAAAAGATTATCGCTCTTTTGTTGTCGATAATATTATAGAAGGCTCTCCTGCTTATATAGCAGGAATAAAAGAGGGAGACTTGATTATTGCAATTAATAAAACAATAGCAAAGGAAATACTTATTTCGGATGTGTACAAAATGTTACAGAAAGGAGAAGGAAAGTCAATAGAACTTGTTTTACAGAGAAAGGGACAATTATTAGTAAAAAGTTTTCGGTTAGAACGAATCATTTAGCTATTAATACCATCATAGTATTAATAGCTCTATAACGATATTAATATAAATTTGCGTTATACTTAGTTGTGATTTTGGTTAAATAGAGTTGAGTTAAAAAAGGCTAAAAAAAGTATTGATTGTATTTGACTGTTTTACAGTAATTTGCGAACTATTTTCATTTTTTTTGTTCAAAAAGTTTGGAATATGGGCGAAAAAAGTGCGACCTTTGCACTCCG
>JALRIJ010000149.1 GCA_023255485.1 Flectobacillus sp. | reverse complement strand
CTTTATCTGCACTAAGTAGTATTTACAAAAAGGGGAAAAAGCTAGTACTTTTCCCCCTTTTTGTATACATCTGATATTCTCTAGTTCTTACTTCAAGAACTTCTTTAACTTATTTTTCTTCAAGTCTTTCAGACCTTCTACCACCGTTTCAGCATTTACTTTTGCTCCTTCGTAATTGGTATGAGTATGGTCTTTAGGGGTAAAATAAGCTGTTTTTAACTTTTCTTCCGTCCAGTTAGCATCGTATTTTAAAGCAACACGTTCGTTCAGATTGATAAAATCTGCTCCTTCTAAACTAGCACATTCAGCAGCCCATTTCGTATAAGAATTTGTTGACTGTTCTGTTTTGCCATTTTTCCAAACGTTACGAGGTACAGGAGAACAAACGATGGCGGTTGCACCTTTACTTTTGGTATCGGTAATATACTTTTTGATGTACCAACCGTAGGTATGAACGATTTCGTGCTTCTTCGTAAGCATGTTATCAATCTCTTCGGTTTCGTCGCCAATTCCTCTGATTGTCCCTCTTGCACGAGAAGTATCATTCACCGCTCCAGCGTCGTTATGACCAAATTGCATAATCACATAATCGCCTTTCTTTAATTTCGCCATGATTTTATCCCAACGTCCTTCTGTCAGGAACGTACGGCTACTACGTCCGCCAATCGCATGGTTTTCAATACGAATGCGAGTTGTATCGAAATAATCAGGAATAACACTTCCCCATCCAAACATTCCGTCTCTTCCAAGACCAGAACCATTTTTCACGGTAGAATCTCCAATAATATAAAGCGTTGGACGCTCTTTTTTGAAGATACAAGCCATGGATGCTACCAAGGCTATCAGGGTTAAATAAAGCTGTATTTTTTTCATAGGAAATTAAGAAGGTGGGTGAAAAGTGTAGAGCTTAACCACATAGTAACATAGAAAACATAGTTATATAAAAATTGGTATTCAATCATTTATGTTTACTAGCTTCCTATTTGGCACAAAATGCTTTGAACTTTAATCTCATAAACTTTTAACACACCTTCTTCTTTATTATTTTAGTTTAATTACTTCTGAACCTGCTAATAAGAAACAGCCTAAGCCATAATCCTCAAAGTCAGGGATTTTATCGTACGCTAATGGTTGTCCGTCTTTGGGTTCTTTACCCGTTCCTTGCACCCAGCCCAACATACCGTCGGTGTGTACACAGTCTTTTACCATGGCAGCCCATGCTTTTGTAATCACAGGTTTATAGACTTTAGCACTTAAATATCCGTGGTTAATTCCCCACGCCATACCGTACGTAAACAAAGCTGTTCCTGTCATTTCCTTACCACCGTAGTTGTTTGGGTCATGTAAACTCACATTCCAAAGCCCATCTTCACGTTGTAGAGGCTTTAATGCTTTAATCATCGTCACAAACATTTTTTCATATTCTTGACGGTGAGGAGCATTTTTAGGCATAATTTCCAATACTTTCACTAAAGCTGCAACAACCCAGCCATTTCCTCTTGCCCAATAACAGTCTTGTCCATTTGGTTCTTTATAAGGTGGCACAAAATCTTTATCTCTCCACCATAAACCGTCTTCTGGATTGAATAAGCCTTTTCCTCCTTCAATCGTCTTCGAGTGATTATACATGTCATACATTTTTTCGTAGTATGCATTATCTTTATAAATCACTCCTAGTTTAGCGAAGACAGGCATTGCCATTTGAAGGGCATCAATCCAAGTCCAATCGCTACTTTTAGAGCTTTTCACCAAACTATCCATCGACGCTTTAATATCGTGAATACGCTCCTCTTTCTTATCAATTAAATACAAATCAATGTAGGTCTGTCCGCAGGTATGGTTATCTGCGTGACGAGTTTTCACTCCACCATTCAAGCCCCATTTGTGTGCATCACCCCAAGCAACGGCATAGTCGTAATAACGCTTTTGAGCGTCCGTTTTGTACAAAGCCATTAGTCCTTCATAATACACCCCACGAGTCCAGATATTACTTGGACGAGTTTTGTTGGTTACAATAGGCTTTCCTGTGTCTGGCCATTTAGCCATAAAATAATTATTGGCACGGGTCATTGCTTCCAATACCTCTTTTTTAGCAGGTAACTTTTGTGCTTTCGCAAGTGGGTTCAACAACCCTACTCCTAGTAAAAGGCAAATGATTTTCTTTTTCATTGATGGTTATATTTATGACTCTTTATTATGCAAATACGAGGTAAACGGGTTTTTAATCCGTTCACAAATCCATAATAAGTACCCCGACCTATTTAACCACATAGCAACATAGAAAACATAGTCATTTAAAATCTGATAGTCAATTACTTATGTTTATGATGTTCTTATGTAATTCTGAAAACAAATACGTCTTAATACTTACTGCGAATGACTTAAACAGGTTAAAACATCAATCGCTCTACAGACAAATAAGTTACACGGGTTACAACCCGTGTACCCTGCCTCTCAAATAATAACTCAAATGCGGGGGTTGATTATAGCCTACATTCTGCCACGCAATGCTTAGGCGATATTGATGATCGTGCATGAGCGTTGGTACACGATAACTTGTAGGGATGGTGGTTGAAAATATTCGTAACTCTTTATTATCTTGAGTTCTAAAAATCACTTCTTCTCGCCAATCTCCAAATAAATCGGCACTCAGCGTTGGGTTTGATTTTGTTCCATTATTGGCTACACAACCTTGAGCAGTAAAAATTGTACCTAGTCCATATTTATCAATGCGGTTGCTATTGAGCAATTCACGAGTTAAATCACCATCCCACCAAATAAGAAAATTAGTTGAACTAGGATTTTCTCCGATACGTTTTCCTTGCATCGAATAAAGTCCTTTCGAACCAGACCACCACATTTCAGCACCTGCATTCGTCGAATCAATATCTTCGGCAACACCACGACCTACATCTGTATTTTCAGAACCTCTCCATAAAATTGTTCCCGTTTTGGCGTCGTAAAGGGCTGCCCCTGCCCCTATTGTTTCCTCCTCAATTTCATGAACGCCAAAGACTTCTAAGCCTTCGTGCGAGGGATCTAAATCACTTACATGCAGTGCATCTCCATGCCGTAAACCAGTGGTATAAAGCCCTTTTCCGTTATCATCAACCACCATAGAGCCATAGACAATTTCATCTTTTCCATCTCCATCGACATCCGCCACCGATAAGTTATGATAGCCTTGTCCAGAGAAAGGGTTGCTACCATCTTTAGAATCGAACACCCAACGAGAAGTAAGTTTACCTCCTCGCCAATCCCATGCAGCCAATACACTTCTTCCATAATACCCTCTACACATGACTACACTCGGGCGTTGACCATCTAAATAAGCAATACAAGCTACAAATCGGTCGCTACGGTTTCCGTTATTATCGTTTCCTCCATTACCTCCTTTGCCTCCCCAGCCATTAATATTTCCACGACTCGGAATATAATCTGTTGTTGCTAAAGCAGCCCCTGTTAAACCGTCAAAAATCGTGAAAAACTCAGGGCCATCTAGTATTCGTCCATCTTTATTGCGATAGTCTGCATTGGCATCGCCAATTACTTTTCCCTTTCCGTCCACTGTACCATCGGCCGTTTTACAGGCAAATTCCGCCTTTCCATCACCGTCTAAATCATAGACCATAAACTGAGTATAATGAGCACCATCACGGATATTTTTACCTAAATTAATACGCCAAAGTAATGTACCGTCTAGTCTATACGCTTCAAAAATAGGGTCACTCGTAAACCCTTTTTGAGAGTTATCTCTAGCGACTCCCGTTTGATGTAAAATAATTTCGTACGTACCATCGCCATCTAAATCACCCACTGAGGCATCATTGGGCGTATAGCCTGTCATTGTCTGGAGTGGAATGGAAAGGTATTGACGATTTGGCATATTAGCAGCCAAAGTATACGACTCTGGCGATTGCTCTTCTATCCCTTTTAATACCACATTCACCTTATACGTTGTTACTACCGTTGAATCGTAGGCTGTATCAATAAAATTAGTTCCTTTAACAAGTGGTTGTTTATTCAGTTTAATGGTCTGATTTTTTGCCGTTCTATATACATTAAAAGCCGTCTCTTGAGGTTCTGTCCCTAATAAACGCCAGCTTATAAAAGCTTGTCCTTTTCCTTGATTAAACGCAACAACTCCTCTATTGAGGTGTTCAATTTGTTGTCCCAAAGAACCAAAAGTCATTAACAAACTAAGTATGAAAATTGAACGGTACATGTACCGTTCAACCTTATTATTACAAGTATCATTATTCATTATTTCGAAGGAGCTATTTTATACAGTACACCTTTTTTAGTATCTAAATTAACCGTTAGCATATAGATTTCTCCTGCTAAATCTTCCCCAAAGCTATAAATGTGCATGGTTCCTGCATACTCCGAAATGGACAATTTCTCGCTATTCCACTGAGGTTTTCCAGTATTTGTCAATGCCCAAATAGGCCCTGTCCAGTCTGCAAAAACGTATTTCCCTTGTAATGCTGGAATCTCTTTTCCACGATACACAAAACCGCCCGTTATGCTCAAACCATCTGGGTGTGGGTACTCATTAATTGGGTCAATCCAATTTTTAGAGTCTGGATCGGTTTCAAACTTAGGGTGTAAACCTTCTCTTACTCTCCATCCATAATTACCTCCTTTGGTTACAATATCTACTTCTTCGTAATTATCCTGACCAACATCTCCTGTAAATAATTGACCTGTTTTTTTATCAAAACTAATTCTCCATGGATTACGGAAGCCATACGCATAAATCTCAGGGCGAGTATTTTCTTTATTGACAAAAGGATTATCCGAAGGAATGCTGTAAGGCAATTTGCTCACATCAAGACGAAGAATTTTCCCTAATAAGCTGTTCATATTCTGAGCATTGCCATACGTACCATGCTTGTCGTTTTGTCCTCCGCCATCACCTAAAGAAACGTATAGGTAGCCATCTGGGCCAAACTTCACATCGCCCCCATTGTGGTTAGACTGTGGTTCATCTACTTCAATTACGACTTTACCACTTTCTGGGTCAATTGTCTCTGAGGCTTTCTTCGGAGCAAGGTATTCATAGACAACACTTTTGTGATCCAATTGTCCTTTAATAGGTTGTGCTACAGGAATACTACAGAAGACATAGAACTTTCTATTTTTAGCAAATTCTGGGTGAAATGCCAAGCCCAAAAGTCCACGCTCTTCGTATCCTTTCTTTTTTACCACTTTTTTAGAAACGTCCAAGAACACTTGAGGTTCTAGTTTTCCATTTTTCAATACTCGGATACGTCCCTCTTGTTCGCAGATAAAAAATCTTCCCGAATGGTCATTTGGTTCTGCCATAGCAGTAGGCAGGCTCAGCTCATCGTTTATGACTACTTTTTGTAGCTTAATATCCGAAACAGCCTCCTGAGCATTGGCGGTAATTCCTGCCAATAGCAACACGATTGTACTTAATTTTTTCATCATTTTACACATTTTTTAAGCATTTAGTCCATGCTTTTTACATAATTGATTGTTTAACTTAGCAACAAGAGTCAAACCAATTGGCGAGTAATAATGTTGAATTATGAATGCTAAATTTTGAATTTAAGCCATTAATTATTCGCTAATGATAAAGATAACGTTCACAATTAATGAGAAAAATCTAGTTTCCATCGGGTTTAATCGGACTTACTAAAGGACTATTTGGCAGAGAAAAACTTGAAATAGCATCAGGTTTTTCAGGGTTAAAAGGAATCAAATCCTTCTTTAAATAGCTTGCCAAGGGTAGTTTACTTACCTTAATTCCTTCTACGATACACTTTGCCAATTGGTATGCTCCATAATTGCTAAAGTGCGTATCATCGTGAAGTTCTTTATCCTGATTTGGAAAGGTATTGGCAGGATAGTGAACAAAAGCCTTCATGGATTCCTTTGCACCCATTGCTTCCCATAAGGTTTTGCTCATGGCATTTAAGTCAATCAGTGCCACATTTTCTTCTTGTGCAACCTGACGCATGGCCGCAGGGAAACCCGCCAAGGTATTTACAATGTGTCCAGTTGAATCAAAGCTTCTACGGTGCATTGAAGTAACCAACACGGGAATTCCTCCTTTTGCCTGTGTTTTATGAATAAAGTCTTTGATATATTCTTTATAAGTCGTGTTAGCATCTAAACCGCTTCCTTTCTTTTGATCATTATGAGCAAATTCAATAAAGAAATAATCCCCTTTTTTCATTAGACTCATTACCTTATCTAAACGTTTAGCCTGAGTAAAACTTTTTATTGTTTCGCCAGATTCAGCATAATTGGCAACCGATACTTTTTTTGCCTCGAAAAAACGAGGTATCATCTGTCCCCAAGCGGCATAAGGTTCAATAGCCTGATCTACTACGGTTGAATTACCTCCTAAAAAGACCGTGACAGCCTCCTCATTTTTGGTAATTTCAAGACCACAAATTTTAGGAGCAGCCCCGTTAAATTCAAAAGTTAGTTGATTATCCCAATGTAAATAATTGAGTTCACGAGGTTTTAAATGCACCTGCTCTGTATCTGAGATTTTCGGAGTACGAATGTTTAGCGTAAAAACTTGGTTCGCTATTTCACCCTGTTTAGTAGCGAATTGCTCCAACATTAAACGACGGTTTTCTACCTTAATGGTGGTCGAAGAAGTACCTTCCGAATCTCCAAGTGTTACTTTCACATCGTAATTTCCTTCAGGAATATCGACCGTAAAAAAGAACGGCTTATCCCCTGTCACATAGTCGCAAGTCAAAGCATTTCCTCCTTTTCTTGATACACTCACAGGTTTAGATTCGGGCATAAATCCAAAACCTCGTTGTTTGGTATAAGTGTCGGTAGGCAACACTTGCGTATAACCTTTGGCCACTTTCCCTGTTCCGAAATCAAACCTGAAAGCAACAGAAGTTTGAGCCATTAATACGCTCGTGCAACACAGCGAAAGGACAAGGCCTTTTACGAAAGAATACATCATGGAATTATTTTTATCTATTTATGAATATTACAAGTATGCACATTCTTTGATGAAGGCCTATAAAAAAACAAAGAGGTTGTCATAAATAACAACCTCTTTGTAAGCACAATCAATCAATATCCACTAAAACAAAATTTTGATGAAAAGGTCTTACAGGTATGAGTTTTATTAAAATGATTGTGCAAATTTTCATATTTCTGATGACTAAAGCATCATGCACCATCCTGCTAGACTTAAAATATATTAATAACCTGGGTTTTGCATTGCTTGTTTCTCCGCAGCAGTTAAAGGAATACCATTTTTGGTGATACCATCCAAGAACGTCTGTGGAATTGGACGTAACAAGTGGTAATCTTTAATATTCACAGAAGCCCCTGTTGTACCTGGAGTAGCTAAGTTATAAGCCTTTGCTCTAGCAAGTAATGTTTTCGTTCTTGCTAAATCCTCCCAACGGTGAAACTCACCACACATCTCTCTTGTTTTCTCGTTCAATACTAAACATAACATCTTATCGTACGTTGAAGTATATCCCAATTTACTGATAACTGCTAAATCCTGAGCTGGTAAATTAGCCGAACTTGTGATATCCAAGGATGTTGCAGAAGTAGTTACAGGAATACCTGTTGACTCATAATAAGAGTTTTCTGTAAAATAAGAGTTAATGCTAGTACTTTGTCCTGCAGTTGAAACAACAAAAGCAGCAGCACCATCAGCATAAGCAGCTCTGTCTTCACCAGACTTAAATGCAGCTCTTCTTCTTAGTGCATTGATGTATGGCAAAGCATCGTCATAAGAACCAGTACCAAGACTAGCCAAACGAACTTTTGCTTCAGCAGCCATCAAATACGTCTCTGCCGATCTTGCAAGTACAACATCTCTGAAACCATTCACATCGTTAAAGCCGATACGAGAACCATC
>JALRIJ010000148.1 GCA_023255485.1 Flectobacillus sp. | reverse complement strand
ACCCTGACAGGGTCTTCGACCGCTTTCAGGGTGGGTTTTTAATTCATTAAGGCATTCCATGTTGAAAAGTCACTTCGGTTGCCATTCCCATAGCACTAAAACGAATGGCCATGGTTAACGATTTGGAAGCCGATTTAATATCCTGACATTGCGTTCCTGCTTCTAAATAGTAAACGTAATATTTCTGGTTTCGGTCGGTCAATTGGTGAATATCGGGTTTACCTAAATACTCGCCAAGAGCGTTGGCGGTTGCTCCTCTTAGGTTTTCCTTTTGTCTTTTCAACAAATCAATATGTTTGGTTCGCATTCCCGTACAAGCACCTCTATCTGCCTTCCACTGTTCAATATCTAATCCCTCTAATTTAGGGTCTTTCGTACACGCACTCATCCATAGTACAAGGATGGCTACATAAAAACTATATTTCATTTCCTGATGGTTTTGTTTTAACTAACACTAAGATTACTCCACTCCACTAATCGTCGCCCTGCTTCTTGTAACGTTTCATCGTCTTTGGCAAAACAGAATCGTAATCGTTTAAAATCGTTTTTTTGATGATAAAATACGGAGATAGGAATACTGGCTACCCCTATTTCCTTGGTCAATCGTACTGCCAGTTCAAAGTCATTTTCCTCGCTAATAGCCGAATAGTCAAGGCACTGAAAAAAGCTTCCTTGAGCAGGCACATAACGAAAACGAGAACCCGCTAAACTTGCCAAAAACGTATCTCTTTTGGCTTCATAAAAGGCAGGAATAGATAAATAATTGTTGGGTTCTTTCAGAAAATCAGCCAACGCATATTGAATCGGAGTTACGGTTGAAAAGGTTAACCACTGATGCACTTTCCTAAATTCGGTTGATAACACTTCTGGGGCAAGGCAATAGCCTACTTTCCAGCCCGTCACATGAAAGGTTTTCCCAAAAGAACCACAAATAAAAGTACGCTCTTTTAATTCGGGATGACGGCATAAAGACCAGTGAGCCAAGCCATCAAAAAGGATATGTTCATATACTTCATCGCTAATCAACAGTATATCTGTATCTCGAACCAGTGAGGCTAATTGGTTTAAATCCTCTTCGTTCAATACCACTCCCGTCGGATTATGAGGTGTATTGATAATCATCGCCCTCGTTTTGGAAGTAATCGTTGTTTTTACAACTTCCCAATCAATCTTGTATTCGTTGGCAGGACTGAGTGTCACGTAAACAGGAACTCCCCCATTGAGCGTTATCGCAGGCAGATACGAGTCGTAATTGGGTTCAAACACAATCACTTCGTCACCCTGATGTACAATGGCTGTTAAAGCCGCATACAAAGCTTCTGTTGCTCCCGAAACGACGGTTACTTCGGTATCTGGATGATAATTTACACCGTATAATGCAGCCTGCTTTTCGGCAATAATCTCCCGTAAAGCGGGTACGCCAGCCATTGGAGCATATTGGTTCATTCCTTTTTTCATATAATAATCCACCAAACTCGTAAGCGTTGGTGAGCAATCGAAATTCGGGAATCCTTGCGACAAATTAAGGGCTTTATAATCCATTGCCAGCTTGGACATTACCGAGAAAATAGTCGTCCCTGTATCTGGCTGTTTTGAACGTATCAACATTGTTTATAGGGTGAACGGGGTTTAACCCGTTCGGTTTATTCTAACTCATTTTTTATGAAACAAACAGGGCGAAACCTATCTAGCAATCTTTACAACCTCCTGAGTGATTTTCCAAACACCTTTTGCTTCCTGTTTCCAGATACGCACATACGTTCCAGCAATGGGTTTTCCTTGTTTCGTTTTTCCAGAAACAATCCCATACACACAGGCTAAATCACCCGCTTTTGACGCAATGGCTTTTAATCCTGTATAAACAAGGCTTTTATCTTGATTCTTCTCTAAAAACGCTAACGCTTTCTTTTTACCAATAATGGGAGTTATGCCATCCCTAAAAAGCACCACTTTTTCGTCCAAATGCGGTTCGTAGGGATTCGTGGACGTTTTCGCATTTTTCCAATAAAAGTGATCGTTCATAAAAGCAAAACGCTCCGCTAATACTTGACCATTTGTTAATGCTTCTGGTTTAAAAACAGGAAAATATTCTTCGCAATTTTCTGGATTTATCACCGTATGATTTACCTCAATGTCTAATAAAACCTGCCACGTGTTTGATGGCGTTTTTTGCCAAAGGCTTACATAACTTCCTGCTTCTTGAACAGTCGTTTTCGTAGAATCAACTAATTTCCAAGTTCCTGTGGTTACACCCAAATCAGCAGAGGCTGTTATTTCAGTAGCGAATGGCTTCCATGTCAATAATCCCTTCATTTCTTTTTTACTCCACTCCTCTTTTGCATTGGTTGGCATTCCCGTTGTGGCATCAAATCCAATACTTTCGGGAGCTAGGTACATCAAAAAAGCTTCCTTTGCTCCTTGTTCATTGGCCATGTTAGCAAAATTAAGCTCGGCTTCGTATAATTGTTTAGAAGCCTTATTGACCAAGGAATCTTGAGCGATGCCCATCCAAGAAGTGCATAAAATTAGGCTTATGCCAGCTAGAACTTTCATATTTAGAAAAAATTTTACACAATTTACAACACAAAGACGATTCGTTCGGTTACTTTGTTAACTATCTTTGAATAAAAATCACTTATCGGAATTTGTCCGAATCAACCAACCAGCATTATGGATATTTTAGTTACCGTTCACTCGTACCTTCGTTGGGTCGTTTTAGTATTAGGCATCATTGCTTTGTTCAAAGCATCAAAAGGAAAGACTGCAAAATCTCCTTTTACGGAAAGTGACCGCAAAATTGGTTTATTTTTCATGATTTCATGCCACACGCAATTATTAATCGGACTTATCCTTTACTTTACAAGTCCATTCGGTATTCAAGCGTTTTCATTAGGTATGAAAGAAGTAATGGGCAATGCAGTTTATCGTAAAATTGCGGTAGAACACGTTTTCATGATGATTATCGCCTTGGTATTGATTACGATGGGGTATTCAAAAAACAAGAAAGATATTCCTGCTTTGCAAAAACACAAAAACGCTTTCCTTTTCTTCGGATTGGGTATCTTATTGATTTTGGCAGGTATTCCTTGGAATAGAATGTAGTAAATGTCAATTCCCATTAAAAAAGGGCTGAGAAATGTATTTCTCAGCCCTTTTTTAATACGCTAACTTAACTTAATTACGTCCTTTGTACGCTGGCTTATCAATACTTGTTGTACCATAAGCAGGGCAATTATTTCTTCTTCCACAAGAAGCTAAGGCCATTACAGCCAAAAACCCTAAGGCGATAGATGCTTTTTTCATATCTGTCTAATTAATATATTCTACAAAATTACGATAAAAGCTGCATTTTATTGTTCTCAACTCCCACATTTTCAGCCACATTGGTTGCTGACCCTGTAATAGTCAATACTTCTGAACTTGCTTTTTTCTCTTGCTCTTTCTTATAACCTAAGATTTTCAACATACTGTCGCTACCTTGTGCTTCTGAGAATAAGCGTGTCGTGATTGTTCCATCTTCTAAACGATCAACCAATACGTGCTTCGGAGCAGGAATTAAACAGTGCTGAATACCACCATAACCACCCAAGGATTCTTGGTAAGCTCCTGTATGGAAGAACCCAACAAATTGACGCTCTTGATTTTCTTCAAAAATTGGTAAGTACAAGTCAGAACTATGGGCTTCTGTATTATAGAAATCCATCGAATCACAGGTTAAACCTCCTAAGTTTACTTTCTGATAAGGGAAGTTCCAGTTGTTCACAGGCAACATGATATACTTTTGGTTCATCCCCCATGAATCTGGCAATTGGGTAATGAATGAACCATCAATCATATACCATAACTCCTTGTCATTCTGCAATTTCTGGTCAATAATTTCATATAAAACCGCACCGCTTTCGCCAACCGTATAAGAACCAAATTCAGTGAAGATATTCGGCACAGGCACGTTACTTTTGTTACAAATCCATGAAATAGACTCTACAATTTCATCAATCATTGACTGATAATCGTAATTGAATTGTAACGACGTTTGAATTGGAAGTCCACCGCCCAAGTCAATCGAATCTAGTTCTGGACACACCTTTTTCATTTCGCAATATTTGTAAATGAAACGGCTCAATTCTGACCAGTAGTAAGCACTATCTTTAATCCCTGTATTGATAAAGAAGTGTAACATTTTCAATTTATAGCGAGAACTATTCTGGATTTTATTTTTGTACAAATCCATGACATCTGAATAACGAATCCCCAAACGAGAAGTATAGAAAGAGAAATCTGGTTCTTCGTCTGTGGCGATACGAATTCCTAAATTAACGGTTTCTGCCGTTACCGTTTTATCATAGAAATCAATCTCTTTTAAGTTATCCAGAATCGGGATACAATTAAACCCTTCATTGATTAAATCGCTGATATTCTGGGTATAAGATGGCAATTTATAGCCATTACACAAAATATAGGTTGACTTCGAAATCTTTCCTTCTTCGTATAAATTACGAATAATCGGAATATCAAAAGCTGAAGATGTTTCAAGGTGAACATTATGACTTAACACCTCTTCTACCACAAAGTTAAAGTGGGAAGATTTTGTACAATAGCAATAGGTATAATTTCCTTTATAATTGTACTTTGCAATGGCCTTTTTGAACAATCGTTTTGCATTTTCGATATGTTCGCCAATTTTTGGTAAGTACGTGATTTTCAAAGGTGTACCATATTCTTTGATAATTTCCATCAAAGGCACATTGTTGAACATCAATTCACTATTTTCATCAATGTTGAATTCCTGAGTTGGAAATATGATCGTCTGATCAATTAAGTCAATGTAATTTTTCATCCTAAGCCGAAAAGCATAAAGCGAGTTTTAAGTTAATAATTGTATCCGAATAACGTATTTCAATACGTTTAGTTCATTAAATCGAGTACGGAAAAATACAAAATACTACCTAAATAGAGGTAAATTGTATAATTTTACGTAAGTTATACTCAATTTGGGGCATTGACACATTTAGTACACAATGCCAATAAAACGTGCAAAAGTGCAATAAAAGTATGACCTTTGCAAGAATCTAAAATGGATTTATTCAAAATATAACTTTCAGAAAAGTATATCTTGACAGCTATTTGATAATCAGATATTTACAAAACAAAATAGTCTAATTAATACGCTAACAAAATCCAATCATTTTCATCAAGATAGACTCTTGGAAATGTACTATTTTATTTATAGTTTTTAACTACTAAGTTCCTGATTTACAAAATGACGAATTAAGGTGATTCGTATGATGTCCTTGAAAATATGAAAAAAGTACACTTCATTGCCATTGGTGGTGCTGCCATGCACAACTTAGCCCTTGACTTACATAACAAAGGCTATCAAGTTACAGGTTCGGACGATGAAATCTATGAACCGTCCAAAACATTGTTGGCTGCCAAAGGCTTGCTTCCTGCTGAAATTGGTTGGTTTCCTGAGAAAATCACGAGCGATTTAGACATCGTTATTCTCGGAATGCACGCCCGTGTGGATAACCCAGAATTGGCAAAGGCTCAGGAATTAGGCTTAAAAGTGTACTCCTATCCTGAATTTATTTATTCGCAAAGTATGAATAAACAACGTGTTGTCATTGCAGGAAGTCATGGTAAAACTACCATTACCGCCATGATTTTACACGTTTTAAAATACCATAATCGTAAATTTGACTACATGGTTGGAGCTCGCATCGAAGGCTTTGAAACCATGGCTAGTTTGTCGGACGCTCCTGTGATTATTATCGAAGGCGATGAATATCTGTCTTCACCAATCGACCGTCAGCCAAAGTTTTTACATTATCATCCGCACGTTGCCCTGATTTCGGGTATCGCTTGGGATCATATTAACGTCTATCCAGATTTTAACGATTACGTTAAACAGTTCGATTTATTGGCAGACCAATTAGAAAAATCGGGTTCGTTTGTTTTTGATAGAACCGATGAATTGGTGGCTAAAATTGGACAACGAGAATGGTTGGATGTAACCAAATTGCCTTATGGCATTCATCCGAATATTGTCAGAAATGGCAAAACCTACTTGGTGTTACCCAATCATAAAGAAGTAGAAATTAGCGTTTTTGGCGACCATAACTTGAAAAACTTAAACGGAGCCAAATATGTACTGAGTCAAATTGGTATCGACGAAACGCTATTCTATCAAGCTATTCCTTCTTTTAAGGGAGCAGCCAAGCGTTTGGAACTGGTAAAAGAAACCAATGACAGTATTTTTTACCGTGATTTTGCTCATGCCCCTTCCAAGGTAGAAGCCACCACCAAAGCCCTAAAAGAACAGTATCCAACACGCAGTCTATTGGCTTGTTTGGAGCTACATACCTTTAGTAGCTTGAATAAAAATTTCTTGGGAGAATATGCCAATAAGCTAAATGCAGCCGACGAAGCCATCGTTTTTTACAGTCCTGCAACCTTAGCTCACAAGAATATGCCAGCCATTTCGGAAGACGAAATTAAGGCACATTTTAATCATCCAAATCTTACAATTTTTACCGAAAAAACAGCAATGGTGGCATACCTACAAACCAAACGATGGCGTGGCTTAAACTTACTGATGATGTCGTCAGGGACTTTTAATGGTCTGGATTTTAATGAATTAGGAAATTCGATGTTAGGATAATAAAATTATCCTCATCCCTAGTGTAAAAAGCCATATTAATGAAATTTAAAATTTTACCATCCGAACAAATCTTACCTCATTTTCTGGTACAAGAAGAGGAGTTGGCTAATCGCATGGCTAATCTTCAAGAATTTCAAAATACCATTCAAGATTTCACCTTCTATACGTCAAGTTCGGTCGTATATTCGTCCAAAATTGAAGGTGTTGATATTGAATTGGATTCGTACTTAAAACATAAATTATTAGGCGTAAAATTTTTGGTCGATTATACCAAGAAAGCCGATGATTTATTCGAAGCATATTCCTTTGCACGGAGTAGCATTTTGAACGAGAAAAGCCTGTTAGCAGCTCACAAATTGATTACCAAAAACTTTTTGAGTGCTTCGGAAAGAGGACGATGGCGTAGGTCGCCTATGTTTGTAATGAGTGGCGAAAAAATACTATACGTAGCCACAGACCCCGAGCAAGTGAAGGGGGAACTTGTAAAATTTTTTGCTGATTTATCGCTGCTTTTGAAAACAGCTTTAACCATTCGAGAAACATTTTTTTATGCGTCCTTACTCCATCTTATTTTTCTCAATATTCATCCATTAAATGATGGAAATGGAAGGACGGCAAGACTCTTGGAAAAATGGTTTTTAGCCTCAAAACTAGGTGATAAAGCATGGCAAATACCCTCTGAAAAATATTATTACACAAATAAAAATCAATATTACCACAACTTACAACGCATTGGTTTTGAATATGATAGCATGGACTATAACAAAGCCTTACCTTTTGTAAATATGCTTGTCGCTTGTGTGTAAAAGCAATAACAATGAACAATATAACAAGACTTTTTGAAACAAAGAAAAACGATATATTAAACGTTTACTTTACAGCAGGTTATCCTAACATTGACGATACTGTTACCATTTTGAGAGCCTTAGACGAAGCAGGTGCAGACCTTGTTGAAATCGGGATGCCTTATTCTGACCCTGTGGCAGATGGCGAAACCATTCAACAATCTAATCAAATTGCTTTGGATAATGGCATGACCGTAAAATTATTGTTTGAACAATTAGCAGGCATCAGAGAGCAGAACATCAACGTACCTATTTTATTGATGGGCTATGTAAACCCTGTATTACAATACGGTGTAGAAGCTTTTTGTAAAAAATGTCAAGAAGTCGGAGTTGATGGATTAATCTTACCCGATATGCCTGCAAGCGTGTATGAAGACGAATACAAAGCGATTTTTGACCAATATGGTATCTTGAATATTTTCTTGATTACGCCACAAACCTCAGAAGCTCGTATTCGCCATATTGACAGCATTTCGTCTGGCTTTATTT
>JALRIJ010000147.1 GCA_023255485.1 Flectobacillus sp. | reverse complement strand
ATAGGTGTCAGGTAGGGCTAGTTTGCCTTCAATCATTCCATTCCAACCATGTTGGGCATCTGCTCCCTGAAAATTACTATCTCTAAAAATGAGTTGCCCCCAACGGTTATAAATCATAAAGTCTTTGATTTCTTTGATACAGCGAGTGGCATAGACATAGAAAATATCATTGATGGCATCGTTGTTAGGCGTAAAAGCCGTGGGAAGCCAAACTCCACAACCGACCGGTATATTGGCGTATGCCGTTTGAGAACAAATTCCCTCGGGTGGTGTGACTGTCAGTACATACGTAGTAGAGGAGGTAGCGGTAGTCCATGGGTTTAGGCAATTGCTACAGGATAGGCTTTCGGGATGTGTCCACAGAAAAGAATAGGAGTTATTCGGTGTAATCGTTGCAAGGATTTGCCGAGTATCTCCTTTTTCCATTAAACTTGGGTCATATTGCAGGTCAATAGTAAATTTAGGAACAACTGTTAAATTACTTGTAACAATGCTATCGCATTTATTCACCCTTTTAATCGTGGTCGTGTAGATGCCTGTTTTGTCGTACTGCATATCGCCTACCGTAATGGTTTTTCCTTCACAGATTATTTTAGAAAAGCTATAGCGGTCTAATGGCGTTATGTTTAGATTAAGCGTAACAATACTGTCACAGGTATTGGTATTGGTTTTTCGGAGCGAATAAATGCCCGTTGTCGCATAATTTGTGTCACCCAATAGGTAGTTATTTCCTTCACATAAAGTTTGATTGATGGTTCTTCGTAAGAGAGGATTAACCGTTAAGTTAAGGTATTCGATGTAGTCGCAGAAAGCCGACCGTACAAACGTTTTTGAATAGACTCCTGTTGTATTGTATTTTGTACCATAAAAGTCATAAAACTCTTCTTCACAAATACTTTTGTAGATGGTCGCTTCTAAGGGCACTTTTTTGACGGTATAATCGAGTTGAATATCACAATTGCTATTTAAGCTATTTATAGGAACTAGTTTAACATAAATTTGGTCGCCTAGGTTGGCAGGGATTTTTGCAATTCTTGTTGTAGCTCCATTGCTCCAAAGGTAAGAAGCAAAGCCTTCGGGAGCTTTAAAGGTAAGAAAGCCGTTTGCATCTGGGCAGGATGATTCCTGTGTTATTTCAGCTTTTAAACAGTTGGCATCTACATAAGCATAGCCGAAATGTTGTAGTCTAGTACATCCATGTACGGTTGCTTCAAAGGTTATGGTTTGTCCTATATAATTGCGTAAATCAACGGCAACCGTTGTCCAATTACGGTATTGTAAGAGTCCTTGAGTTTTAAAACCATTAAGGACGGTGCCTTTTTGGAGTTGAATATCATAGTAGCTACAAGGAATATCGTTGCCAGTATTGTCATAAATACGTGCATGAAAACCTGGTTTTTGATAAGAAGAGTGCGTGGTTCCATCATCTTGTAGAATAACCGCAAAGTGATATTGCAGTAATGTATTATTAGGGGTGACCGTAAATGTTTTTTTGATACGGTCATACCTAGAACCTTTAATTGTGTAGCCTATTCGCATAGCATAGCTACTACCCGAAGGAACCATTGGGATGGCTTCAGCGGTAATTTTAGGGTCATTGCCATTAGAAAGCTTTGTAATTAGATGTTCGTCTGTAACCAGTCCTATTACTTCTGTTCCATAAATAGCCGTATTGACATTGTTATCGGTGATTGTACCACTACTCAGTACCCAGCCATTGGCAGTACCGTCTTCAAATCCGATGTTATCACAGTTATTGTTTTGCCCAATAAGTCGAAAACAGCAACACACGATGCTCAAAGCAAAGGTAAATTTTCTCATATTCGTTCACAGGGTATTTTATTTGATGAGCATATAGTCGTTTCATGTGTAGCGTTTAAAGAGAGTAGGTGTAGCGATATAGACAGGTATAATAAACCATAGGTTGCATTAACTACCTGTAAATTTGATAATTAGTTGATTTTTCAGGAAGATATTGTGCTAGATTATATATAGTGGAGAAGAAGGGTGTCGAAAAGGGTAAATAAAAAAGGGGAATCATCTTAACGACGATTCCCCTTTTGATATGTTGCATTACAATTTAGTCAATCCAGCTAAATTTATAAGACTGTTCTGGTACTTTAACACGGTCAGCCAGTTTTGTTAAACGTTCAGGTAATTTCATAACAAACTCCTGTGCTTTTTCTGCTTCTTCGGTTAAGCCTCTCATGCCTTCAATATTCCAGTCTTTTAATAAAGACTCCATAATTGAAATATAATCTCTTGTCGTATAAACGCCTAAACGTTGAGCAGCATCCGAGAAATGGTCGTAAATACTTCCTTTTTCTCCATAAGCTTCTCTCAAGAAGTGAGCAGGCATAACGATTTTTTTCTTCATCATATAAGAGAATGCAATCATCATTTCAGAAGGGTCAACTTCAAAAATACGAGAGATAAACGCTTTATATGCTTTTGCATGACGTAATTCATCCGCCGCAATTTGTCCACACATACGAGACAATAAACCGTTTCCAGCAGATTTTGCTAAAGAAGCTGTTCTACGGTGCGATACGTTTGTTGCTAATTCTTGGAACGACGTATAAACAAAACTTTTATATGGATCTCCAGAAGTACCGATATCGAAACCATCAGCAATTAAATATTGCGTAGAAGTTTCAACCGCACGCATATTAACACGACCAGATAAATATAAATATTTGTTCAATAAATCTCCGTGACGGTTTTCTTCGGCTGTCCAAGCTTTCACCCAACGAGTCCATTCTCCACCTTGAACGGCTTCAACTCCTTCAACACACATCAACCATGATTCATACGTAGGAAGTGCTTCTTCTGTGATGGTATCACCGATTAATACAGCCCAGTAGTCATAAGACAATTCACGAGCTGCACCTTGTAATTCTTTTACATCATCAAAAAACGTATCTTTAGATGAATCAGGTAGGAAATCGCTTGGTTGCCAGTTGGTATCTATTGAAATAAGATAATCTTTCATGAATGCGTCCATATCTTTCGATAAATGGCGCATCACTTCAAGCCGAATATTTTCTTTTTGCATTTGATATAATTGATTTTACAAATATTGGCTTGTGGTTAGGTTGTGTTGAGCAAACCGCTCCATTACCAATGTAACAGCCCTTATTTTGAATGATTTATGAAATTCACACAAGACTTTACGCAAAGATAGAAAAATAGGTCATATCCAACAGTGATTTTTGTCATTTAGTTCTAAAAACATTCAATATTTTCATGGAATCTTTAAATAAAACAAGTCATGTTAAAAAAGTCCAATTAGTCAATAAAGCGTTTGGTGATTTGTTTGTAACTATCCACTCGTCTATCACGTAAAAATGGCCAAGTTGAACGATAGTATTCTGTTTTGTTAAGGTCAATTTCTTGTACGTGTACTTCCTCTTGATCGTGAGAACCTAAATAAAGTAATGTACCAAACGGATTTGCTACAAAGCTACCACCCCAAAACTGTTGGTCTGCTTCACGTCCTACACGGTTTACCGAAACTACGTGCACGCCATTGGCAACAGCGTGCGAACGCTGGATGGTTTGCCAAGCAGAATACTGTTCACGATTAACATTCGGATCTGTTTCGTTACAGTCCCAACCAATAGCGGTAGGGTAGAAGAGCACTTCTGCACCCATCAAAGCCGTGATACGAGACGCTTCTGGATACCATTGATCCCAACATATTAATATACCAATTTTAGCGAATTTTGTTTCAAATACTTTATAGCCATCGCCATCTCCTTGTTCCTGCGAAGCGTCACCTGGCGTAAAGTAGAATTTTTCGTAATACCCTGGGTCATCAGGAATGTGCATTTTGCGGTATTTTCCCAAATACGTTCCATCGGCATCTAAAACAGCCGTGGTGTTATGGTATAAACCTGCTGCTCTTTTTTCAAATAAGGAAGCAACAATGACTACGCCCAATTCTTTGGCTACCGCAGCAAGGCGGTCCGTTGTTGTTCCCGGAATAGCTACTGCCAAATTAAAATTAGCGTGGTCTTCTACATCACAGAAATAAAGTGAGGTAAATAACTCTTGTAAGCACACAATATTTGCTCCTTTGGCTGCTGCTTCTCTAATGCCTTTGATGGCTTTTTCCATGTTTGCTTCTACTTCCGCAACACATGACATTTGGACAAGTCCAATGTTTACTTTTTTAGTCATTTTGTAAAAAATTAAGCACGTGCATGGGGTGGATGAAACCCAATGACAATATCTTTTCTATCAATTCCTTCGGTTATTAGCCGTTCTGCTATTCTCAAATCAGTACCATCATGTTGAATCCAAACGCTTCCGTCTTTTCTAACATCAACATGAATAAAATTTGCATAAAACCATTTATTTGCTTCTTTTTCCCAACCCACACCTGCATAGATATAATGCCCATGTTCATCGTCGGTGATGAGTTGGTTTTCAATGCCATCTTCCTCGTCATCACTCCAACTGACCACTTCTTCGACTAATGAACGGACAATTTTTTTATATTCAGCTATCTTATCCATTGTTCTATATGAGTTTTAGTTTCGTTATAGACTATCATTTTTACGTCAAAATCTTTCGCTGTTTCTACAAAGAAAGGGTCATCAAAAAAGCGTTCAAAAAAAGCTAATGGAACTGCTAAGTATAATTCTCTGGACGGGTCTTTCGTTTTTAAGGCTTTCCAATAAATTAAAAACTGACCTAGTGCATCTTCAAAATCATCCAAATCAGATGAGCCAAGAAAACTCTTCACTTCTACCGCTATTTTCTGTTCTTCTTTTTCCGCCGCAATAATTGTTTTTTCAGCTCCTAGATCAATGTACCCACGCCGTTTTCCAAGCATAATCTTGTATGGGTCATGAGTTATAACCCAGCCGTCATTAATTAAGCTTTCTTTTACAAGGTCGTGGTATTTATCTTTAGCCATTTTTCTGTAGATTTTAAAACGTTAAATCATTCATACATTTAAAATGCCCTAGAGGACATTCCTTATGACCTATTTTTGAACAAGGCCGACAAGCTAACTCTTTGTTTTCGATGGATATAAATTCCGTTTGGTAGGGGTACATCCCGAATTCAGGTACGGTGTTTCCCCAGATGGCAATGGTTTTTTTCTTCAAGGCCGCTGCCACGTGCATCATACCCGTATCGTGTGTATAAACCATGAACGAAGATTTAATAATCGAAGCCGATTGGTTCAAATTACATTTACCACAGAGATTCAGTATGTGTTTGACCCCTTCATAGTGATTTACCAAGCGTTCGGCCATTTCGCTGTCTTCTTTGCCTCCAATCAGTACCAAAGGTAGTTGGATTGTTTTACACAGTTCAACCATTTTTGGAAAAGGCATTTTCTTCGTTTCATGTTGTCCGCCGATGGCATAAACAGCATAACCCTTCCTAACGTTTTCGGGTAACCAAGACATGGGCATTTCGTCTCGTTCAGGAATAAAATAATCCAAGCCCTTGTTATCATTTTTGATACCTAGCGACTTGAGTGTATCCATGTATCTATCTACAATGTGGACATCGGGCATCAGATTTTTCTTGAATTTGACCAAGACCCACTTCTGAAAATTCAGCTTATCGAACGTGAACGCTTTTTTTCCCAAACGTAATTTTATGATACGAGTGCGGAGGTTATTGTGTAAATCTATGACATAATCGAACTTCTCTGCCTGTAATGACTTTATCAAATCATTAAGATTATCTTCTAATAAGTGAAACTTATCGATGTACGGATTGTTTTCAACAAGCGTTTTGAACGACTTTTTGGTCGCATAATGGACTTCGGCATTGGGGTATTGTTCTTTTAAACAACGAATTACGGGTGTTGTCAGCACGATGTCACCAATGGACGAAAAGCGAAGAATCAGAAACTTGGTCATTACAATGGAGTCGTTTTCAAAGAAGAATGTTGAGCAATCTGGTCGAAGTCAACATCGTTATGGCATATTTCAATGGAAAAGTGGATGGCATAAGCCGCTATCAAACAATCATTGGCTTTCCGAATTGTTACGCCTTTTTGACGTAGCGAACGGTATAATTGAGCTGACTCAATAGCTACTTCAATGGGGTTCAACAACAAACAATTAAATCCTAATAAGGCATTTTTAAGTTGCTCAAACTCCTGATTATTCTTTGTTCCTTGTAAAACTTCTTGCAAAATAGTGGGTGTCAACCAGACAGGCTTATTTTCTCGAATGTATTCTTTTAATAATAAGGCACGAGCGGTTGTCTTTTGTTGGATAAGTTCAATCCAAACAGAAGTGTCAAAAATAATAGGCTGGTTCATTATTTACTTCTCCATTCGTCTAAATCTCCTTCCCATTCAATCCCTTGCTCCACAAGTGTTAATAGATTTACTCTTTTTAAGTACATTAAGTATTCTTTGAGAGCGATGTTCACTAAGTCTTTTTTAGACGCAGTAGGTTTTAAGAGACTAATTTCTCTCAACACATCATCATTTATATCAATATTTGTTCTCATAATTCCATCAATTTATACACAAAGATAATGAAAAATATACACAAGCTTATGAGATTTAGCCAAATATAGCCCTTTATCGAGGAGGCTATTTTTTTACAAAACGATAGACTTCTTTGCCTTTTTTGGCTTTGTAGCACTCTTTTGTTTGTGGATCGCCTTCTAAACAATTGACTTGATATAGGGTCAAGGTATTGCCTTTAAATGTATATAAATAGTCCGTGTATTTTTCAAAATCAGGCGTATTACTGATCGACATTACGTCTTGTTGTAAGCCTCCTCCTAAAAAATCAAATTGTGGACGATAATAGAGCGTTTTTCCTAAGCCTGTAAGCTTTCCGTTTAGAGCAAAGGTGACCGTTTGGGTGCCCAACTGATAATTTCCTTTGAATAGTAAGGCATTCAAAAAGTTTTCGGTGGTAGCCGAAGGGACTTTGACAAAAAACTCTTTTCCTACTTTTAGTTTTTTTTCTTTTTCTAGGTACTGTAAGGTAAGTGGCGTTTGAGTAGCGTCAAAATGACGAAGCAGGTAGCCATTTTTAGTTTTTACCATTTTCACCGTTTCGCCTTCATGGAAATTCCAGCCTAATGCAATGGTGTCATTCGACACAGGAATTTCAATTGAACTGATTTCTCCTACTTTTTGAGCTTTGAAAGGTGATTTTTCGGTATGAATACTAGTGACATAGCGTTCGTTCATCCATAAACCAGCAAAGGGAATTTTGTTTGTTTGGGTTTGCGTAAAACCATAACTAGAAATCAGACAAAGTAAAAAGGCGAATCGTATTTTCATGGTTGTTTTCATTTTTGTTGTGAAGTATAAAATTAGGAATTTGTAGGGGATTTTGGATGTGTTTTCTAAAAATAGAATGTCTTCCGTTAGCAGGAGACTTGAGTCACTTACTAAGGGAAGACATTAATTGTTCACAGAATGATTTTACACTTCCTTCGGAGCAACGTTTACAAAACGTAATTGCTGATTGCTATCTAACTCCATAAGTACTACCGAATCTTTTTGGATGGTGTTCCCTAAGATTAGTTTTGATAATTCGTTCAAAATACGTCTTTGCAATACCCGTTTCAACGGTCTAGCTCCCATGGTTGGGTCGTAGCCTTCATCTGCTAAGAAGGTTAAGGCTTCGTCGCTAGCTTCCAGAACGATGCCTTGTTCTTGTAAACGTTCTTGAATCTGTTTGAACTGAATTTCAATAATCTTGCGTAAATTATTTTTAGAAAGCGGTTCAAACATCACAATCTCATCCACACGGTTCAAGAACTCAGGACGAACAACTTGTTTTAATAAAACCATCACTTCTTCTTTGGCTTTTTCCAATACAATTTGGTCGTTCCAGCCTTCCATTTCGCCCATTTTTTCTTGGATGATATGACTACCAATGTTGGAGGTCATAATGATAATGGTATTTTTGAAGTTGGCAATACGTCCTTTGTTGTCTGTCAAACGACCATCGTCCAGCACTTGCAACAAAATGTTCCAAACATCTGGGTGAGCCTTTTCG
>JALRIJ010000146.1 GCA_023255485.1 Flectobacillus sp. | reverse complement strand
AATAAGATAGCACCAACTTGATCAGCAATAGCACGTAAACGAGCATAATCCCAGTCACGAGAATAAGCCGAAGCACCACAGATGATTAATTTTGGTTTTTCTTTAACCGCAATTTCTTCTACTGTATCCCAGTTGATTAAGCCTGTTTCTTGTTCAACACCATAAAATAAAGCGTTGAAATATTTACCAGAGAAGTTTACTGGAGAACCGTGAGAAAGGTGTCCACCATGAGCAAGGTTAAAACCTAAAATAGTATCACCAGGGTTTAAGAACGATAAGAAAACCGCAGCGTTTGCTTGAGCTCCTGAGTGAGGTTGAACGTTTGCCCAAGATGCTCCGAACAATGCTTTCGCACGGTCAATGGCGATTTGTTCAATTTGGTCAACTACTTCACATCCACCGTAGTAACGTTTTCCCGGAAGACCCTCTGCATATTTGTTCGTAAGCACTGAACCTTGTGCTTCCATTACTTGCTTAGAAGTAAAGTTTTCAGAAGCAATTAATTCGATACCGAACTCTTGACGGTGTGCTTCTTGGTTGATTAGATTAAAGATTTCTGTATCTCTCTCTATGGTGAATGTTGCTGTTGACATTTCTGTAAATGATTTTGTGATAGGAATGATAGTACAAACTTAGGTTTTGTATTAATTGTTCATTAAATAATCACAAAGCCTTAGTAACTATGTTATTTTCTACTGTAAAATTACAGTGAAAAAATGGATTGTAAAAACCTTTTTTAAGGTCTAAGCTATTTTGGACGATGAATGGAGGGCTGATTATGAGTTGGCTAGGGTAGAGGGCTTGTTTGAAATACGTATATTTGTAGTGTATTCGCTTTGAGTGATGCAACCACTAAACTTCCATTTACGTCTTTGTAATAAACACTTGTAACCTCCATCATTTGCCATGAAAAAAATCACTTTACTCGGAATTATTATCGTCCTTATTTTTGGTAATTGCGGCCCTACAACCTACGAAGCCGAAACGTTGCCAAACGAAGCAAATTTACCTCCAATTACCACAGAAGGAAAGAGAACAGCAGGATGTCACTATTTTTATAGTAGCGACATTCCGTTACGTAAAATGGTTACAAACCCTTCTGATTCTTTGTGGATTCAAGGGGGTGTTTTGGCAGGTAAATCTGGATGGGAAAGCATGGCTGGACCAGTTGATTTTAACACTAATTTCATCCCTACGGGTAGTCAATATAATACTAGTGATCAAATGTCATTCAAAGGAACAATGGCATACGTAAACATCTACCGAGAACTGTCTTTAGCCGTTTACAATAAGCAGTTTGTCGAGAGGGTTAGATACCCTGTTTATTCGATGAACTTTTATACTTACAAGCGAAACCTAACAAACTATTGGACTGGCAGTTTGGTTTTTTATTCTGCCTTTGACTCGTCCAACCCTCCCACCGTTACTTTTTTGAAAATAGATAGCAAAAAACGAATCGTTTCGGGAACATTTGAAGGAAAGCTATTCATTTCAAGAGCAGATACGACGAATTTTATCCAAATCAAAGACGGTCGTTTTGATTTCAACTATTAACATACACAACCATACCTCAATCATACAAGAAAGATGCCCAATCGCCCTTATACGTATTTTGACTTCACACTAAGTCTTTGTTCTACTTGTTTGAAACGGGTAGATACCAAAATTGTGTTTGAAAATGAACAGGTTTTTATGTTTAAAAACTGTCCAGAGCATGGTTTTGAAAAAGTATTAATTGCTACCGATGTGGAGTATTATCGCAATGCCAGAAACTATGCTAAACCTTCTGAAATTCCACTAAAGTTTAATACAGATACCCATTATGGTTGTCCTTACGACTGTGGACTTTGTCCTGACCATGAGCAACATTCGTGCTTAACAGTTGTTGAAATTACCGACCGCTGTAATCTTACTTGCCCTACTTGTTATGCCATGTCGTCGCCTAGTTATGGACGACATCGAAGCGTTGCCGAAGTAGAACGGATGTTGGATATTATTGTAGCTAATGAAGGTACGCCTGATGTAGTACAGATTAGCGGGGGAGAACCAACAGTACATCCAGATTTTTTTGAAATTTTGGATATTGCCAAATCAAAGCCTATTCGCCACTTGATGCTCAATACGAATGGTATTCGTATTGCGAAAGATGAAGAGTTTACGGCACGATTGGCAACGTACGCTCCAGACTTTGAAATTTATTTGCAGTTCGACTCTTTTAAGAAAGAGGTATTGGAACAAATGAGAGGAGCAGATTTGAGAGAGGTTCGGATGAAGGCTTTGGCGAATCTAAACAAATACAACTTATCTACCACGCTAGTGGTTACGCTACAAAAAGGCTTAAATACGGATGAAATTGGAGCGATTATTGACTTTGCCTTGACTCAAAAGTGTGTCCGAGGGGTTACCTTTCAACCTGTACAAGTGGCAGGAAGAATCGAAAATTTCAATCCTGCGACAGACCGTTATACCTTGACCGAATGCCGACAAGATATTTTAGCCCAAAGTACTATTTTTGAGCCTGCTGATATCATTCCTGTTCCCTGCAATCCTGATGCCTTGGCAATGGCTTATGCTCTTAAACTAGATGGAGCGGTGATGCCACTAACTCGTTATATAGATCCCTCGGATTTGCTAGATAATTCTAAAAATACGATTGTCTATGAACAGGATGAGCATCTTCGAGAGCGAATGGTACAGTTGTTTAGTACTGGAAATTCTGTGGAATGTGCTACCAACGAATTACAAGAAATTATGTGTTGTTTACCCAAAATACAAGCACCTAATTTGGGATATGAAAACCTTTTCAGAATTATCATCATGCGTTTTATTGATGCCTATGATTTTGACGTGCGTGCGATCAAAAAATCGTGTGTACATATCGTGAGTAAGGAGGGGAAAATTATTCCTTTTGAAACGATGAATCTCTTTTATCGAGACGAAAAACAAGCGTATTTAGAGGAATTACGGAAAGGGAAATAGAGGCTTAATTTTAATGATATTCTAGTTCAACCAATAAATATAGAGGTTGAACTAGAATATCATTAATTCGCTCTTATATGAAAAATAATGGGTATATGGAAACACGTGCCGATACCTATCAACGCAATTAAACACGTTAGAATAAAATAAATAGCTGCCTTTTTTTGGTCAAACATCAATTCAATCATTGCATAAACAGCACAAAATAGGATGTGTGTTGTCAGGATTAATACCAGTACCACTGTTTCTCTCTTTATATAGCTTAATAGCGTATAAGCCAGAAAGATAACTAGATTAAAGAAGATGTCTTTGTTGTACTTTTTCATGTGATTTATCATTTGGGTGGTAGTAACTCATAGCTATCTAATTAAGAACTTAGCTATTCCAGTACAAGAACCACCAGCAATAAGTGCTACAAGGAAGGTAATTAATAAGTAAGTCGCAGCCAGTTGCTTGTCATGATCGAAAAAATACAATTTTATGGCATAGAGAAGGCATCCTAGACAATGTATTGGTATAATGAATAGGGCAGGAATAAACATCAACATTCCTGACAACGGTATATAGATAGCAATTGCTATCAGATTATTTTTAAAATGTTTATCAAAATCTTTCATACTATTCGTGTTCAAAAAATGACGGATTTTTATAGGTGACATAAGAGTAATAACACAATCCTAAAAGACAAGCTACTTGAATGGCACACAATCCTCCTATATAAAAATTGTTGGGTTTTAAAAACTCAATAAAAAATCGGTAAATTAAATAGCTGATAAAGAATAGTTTAAAGCGAGTTCCATTCTTAAATACGAGTTTTTTTTCTAAAAGGAGTAACACATAAGCTAGTCCTCCAAGAAAAAAAATATCATAAAGTTGAGTGGGGTGTCTTAATAGCCCATCTCCAAAATTGATAGCCCATGGTAGAGAACTAACAATACCATACGTTCCATCTTCTAAGCCTTCTGCAAAGCAACCAAAACGTCCAATAGCCATTCCTAGTATCAAGGGAAAAGTCATTAAGTCTCCAGATGAAGAATTTACACCCAATCGTTTTTTAGTCAATTCCACCCCAATAAGACCGCCAAGTAAGCCACCCAAAATGGTTTTGTTGGTTATTAAATAAGTCCAATGAAAATGTATAAGTAAATCTGGGTGTTCCAAAATGCCTATCAAACGACTACCCATTAATCCACCAGCAGTAGCCCCAACAAAAATCCAAAGACGATGTTCTTCTGAAATTAAATCAATACTTCTTTTTCGTAAAAACTGATACCAACGAAATGCCCCTGAATAAGCCAAAAGTTCAAATAAAAGATGCAAATGTATAGGAGGAAAATTGCTAAAATGCAAGGTGATAGGGAAATTCATAATCGTTATAAAGGTTCGATGTTTAGTTGTTTCAAAGATACAAAATAGATTGAAATGAAGAAGCGTTTCAGTTGAATACGATAACAAATGACAAGAAAAAATATTCCTTTCACTACCTTCATTATTATTCCCAACAATTATTTTATCCAGAACATGATGAAGAAACTAGTACTATCGCTGTTCCTGCTTTTAGGTGCAGTAGTTGTTTTTGCCCAAAAAGGAAAACCGCTCTTTAAAACTCCTTTTGGTGTACAGGCTTATACTTTTAGAAAACAATTTCCGAAGGGCGTGGAGGCTACTTTAGATACGATTAAAATGCTTGGCTTTACGGAATTAGAAACTAGCGGAGCAAAAGGTATGAGTGCTACCACTTATCGCCAACTGTGTGATGAACGAGGGATTACGATTCCATCCGTAGGGGCAGATTTTACTACCTTAGCTCAAAACCCACAGGAATTGGTTGACCTAGCCAAAACCTTTGGAGCAAGTTTTGTGATGTGTGCTTGGATTCCGCATAATGGCAATGAATTTACCTTAGCGGATGCTCAAAAGGCAGTAGAGGTCTTTAACAAAGCAGGGAAATTCTTGAAAGAAAACGGATTGACGTTTTGTTATCACGACCATGGGTATGAGTTTCATCCTTTAGGGAAGGAAACACTATTAGATTACATTATTCAGCATACGAATCCTGCTTATGTCTCTTTTGAAATGGATGTTTTATGGACAATGCAAGGAGGAGGAAACCCTGTTCAGCTTTTGAATAAGTACAAAAATCGGTGGAAGTTAATGCACGTGAAAGACCTCAAAAAAGGAGCAACAAAAGATTTTACAGGACATACCCCTGCCGAAAATGATGTTGTTTTAGGTACAGGGGAGGCCAATTGGCCTGTGATTATCAAATTGGCAAACAAACATGGTATTAAGCATTTCTTTATTGAGGATGAAAGTGAACATGAAATGCAAAATATACCACAGAGTTTGAATTATTTAAAAGGCTTGAAAGAGTAGTACATTGGGAATTAGCTTAGACAACTTTTTGAAAAGTTGTCTAAGCCAATGTGTCTTAATTCACCTTGACAAGTTTTCGAGTAAATGTTTTATCCCCAACTTGTACTTGTAAGAAGTAGGTTCCTTCTGGTAGTGTTTTTAAGGAGACCGTTTTTTCGTATTGTATGCTTTTTGACGAGTTATTTTCACTGTCTAAGGTCGTACCCATTGAGTTGAATAGTGTCCATTTTACCAGTGCTGGTTTTTCTAACTCTAAGCGGATGGTTACGTCCTCCTGACTTGGGATCGGGAAGACATTCAAGTTTATGCCCTCTTCTGGTTCGTTTCCCAAAATAATTACCTTGATGGTCGCAGTTCCCGATACGGTTCCCGTACCACAAAGATTACTTACCTCTGTTAAGGAGTAGGTGGTCGTAAATTGAGGTTTAACTGAAACACTAAAAGGCGACTTGGTAGCAGTATATTCCTTCCCATCCGAGAATTTGAAGGTCCACGGAGCATAAGAGGTAAAGGCGATAGCGACTTTGGTAGAGTCGTTATAATTAATATCCTTATCTCCCGAAATAGTTGCCGTAGGCAAAATATTCGGTAACGCCTTCGTTGTTACCTTTGGCGTGTAATTCCAGCAATCTCCCATTCTATTGAGAGAGCGATACACCCCTGAATTATTAACGTCTAAACTAGCTTTGGTAGCTGTGGTGAGATAATTTCCATCTTTTTCCCATAAATAGCTAATAGCCGTATCTTGGGTTGTTTTAAGGGTGATTGTTTTCCCTTGACAGAATAGCACAGAATCAGCGTAATTGATTATGTTGGGAACTTTAATAGATTTAATAATCAAATCATTAGAAGTTCCTTGACATTTACCTTGTTGTGCTTTTAGGGTATAAGTACCGCCATTATTAACGAGTGAACTGACGGAGAAATCCCCCCATTGATTGGGTGTAAAAGAACCTTTCTCATATTCTTTCCCATCTTTAAGCACTTGGTAGCTGACATTAGTTGAACTAGTTCTTGAAAAGCCATACAATCTACCATAAATAGTAGTGTAGCTTTCGTCGCATAATTTACCTTTAATATTATCTGTTAGGCTTAGGTCTATGCTATTTAGGGTAACTTTATAAGGAGAACTCTTTGCAATACATCCTCCTTTATAAGTTGTTTCTAGTATGTAGGTTCCCGACTCCTTTACTAGAAGTGTACTCGGATTATCATTGGAATATAATGTTCTGTAAAGCACTCCATCCTTTTTCCAGTTATAGGCAATTGGACGTTGGTATGGTGAGTAGGAGTTTCCATAAATCACGGTAGAATCGGCACAAATAGCTATATTTTGAATAGCAGATCCTTCTAAGTTAATGGTCGAACTCACTTTAACGGTCATATCTCCATAGCGATAAATGGCTTTGGTACCGTTGCTAAAGATTACTTCATCCGTTAAGTAATAAATACCAGCCCCCTTTACATATAAGTCAATTCGACTTTTCGAAATGTTTGGAGTGATGAGAGCTTTCCCATCTTTGTAAGCAGTGGTTATACGGCTTTTAATAGTCGTTGAATCATATTCAGGATAGGCATAAAGATTGATGAACGAATTGGTATCGCATACTTCAACAACTTTGTTCACATAATCATACGACCCACTGTAATAAAAATCTCTATTTTTTAGGGGCGTTTCACCTGATTTTCCAGTAACACTAACTATATTGGAAACGGCTTCACAATTTCCTCTTACTACTTTGACAAAGTATTTCCCTAACTCCTTAACGCTAAATGAAGGGTTGTTCCCTTCGCTATAAAGAGTATTATCTTTATATAACTGATAGTTATAAGTTCCATTGGTAGAACCATTTGTGTACACACTCGTTGTTCCATCTAAATAGTCATAAACCCCTGCCGTTAATGGAAGTACTTTTCTTAAATCTTGTGTAATTGTTAAGGTGTCTGAATTTGCTTTACATTGACCATTAGTAGCTTCTACTACATACTTTCCTGGAGTATTTGCATTGATACTTGAACCCTTTGATGTTTGCGTAATACCATCACGTTTCCATGAGTACGTAGTATTAGGAATCGTGTTCGTATATAAATAGATATATTCTTTAAAACAGCCAATTTCATTTGTTCCATCATACGTATTTATTCTTGGTTTTTCGATTTGCCCGATAGTAACCTTCTTACTATAGTATGTCTTACAACCATTTGCCTCTTTTCCCACAAAGGTATAGGTTCCTGTTTTGGTTGCGGTTAATGTTGTATTCGTCTCGTTTCTGAGGGTATCTCCATTTAAAAACCATTGTTTGTCATAGTAAGTAACACTATTATTGAGTTTCAAAGGTAATTCTGTACATCCAGTACTGCTGTTATTGCCACTGGCATCTACAACGGAATTGCTACTTGTGCTGTAAGCATAAACATATTGGTATCCCACTCCACTAACTCCATCTTCTGATTCAACATACACCTGATACCCCCCATACCCTGCCTTGAAACCGCTAGCTTTAATTGGGCTTTTTGTTCCAGTACCCAACACTACTTTTCGATACGCATAGATACCTTGTGCATTATAATAGCCTTCATTATAGTAGGCTTTAAAAAGTGTTCCTGACTTGAAATTGCCAGTGGTCTTAAAAGTTACATCAGCAGTTTGTTCTGTACAAATGGACGTATTCTTATAGTCAAC
>JALRIJ010000145.1 GCA_023255485.1 Flectobacillus sp. | reverse complement strand
AACGATAGAAGGCGTAAAATTCAATAGCTGAGGAACGTCCTGCCCTAGGTTTTGTTTTTGAAGGTCTTCTTTAGAAACATCGCTATAAGCCATCGCCGATTTAGCATTGGCACGAGTAGCGTTTACAATTACTTCATCAGCCGTAAAAGAAGACTTTGAAAGCTCCACATTGAGCTTATTATCTCCTTTTAAATCAACAGTTTGTATTGATTTTTGAAAACCGATGTAAGTAACTTTAACCGAATAAGTTCCCTTCTTTAAGGGTTTTAAAATATAATTCCCTTGTGCGTCAGAGACCGTTCCTTTTACGGTATTTTCCAGAACGATGGTTGCTCCTGCCAAACCTTGCTTTGTTTCAGAATCAATAATTTTTCCTGAAATGCTGAATTGAGCAAAGGTAATTGACTGGCTTAATAAGAAAAGCCCTACGAAAAATAACTTGTTAAAATTGGTTGAAAAAACGGTTTTACGGATTTTTTCTACGTAACGATTTATCATAATTTTAGCAATTACGACAAGCAAAGGAGTAAAATCTTGTCTGATTGAACAAAATAATAAACACCAAATTGAAAACGTGAAAATTTGAAAAAAGTGCAATGAAATGCTAGATTCAAAAATCCCTTCGACGGCATTACCCGCACAGGTTCAATGGGTATAATCTCAGCCCGTTATATTAAGGCACCCCTTTTTGTGATTGTGATACAAAGTTATGGTAAAAAATACCAAATTGTACTTTTCTAGGTAAGTTTTTAGAAAAGAAGCTGTTTAAGCTTGCTTGATACAGGAGTTGATGAGTTGAAAGTTTATGAGTTCAGAGAACTTTAAGTAAATGAACATAAATTATCAGGTATCATTTCTATGGTATTTACGGTAGTCAGCCTTTTGAAGGCTGACTACCGTGTCCAACGGAAACTCTATTGAAAAGCTACTTAACTCATCAACTCACTACCTACTCTTCTTCTTCCTCCTCATCGTCAGTTACGGTACTGATGGTGATAATTTTTCCGTCTTGTGTATAAATTTCTAAGAAAGAATCCGATGTGCCAAACTGGACACTATAAGTTACCCAAGCAGGATTAAACTCGTCAATTTCTCTGTTTTTATACGATATAGGAAACAGTTTTTTCAGTTTTGAGGCAGCATCACCTACCTTTAATCCCCCTAAGCTTTCCAATTGAAAGCGAGGTGTTTTTAATTCAAAACCGCTGAACGTTTCGTCCATTACATAGAGTACATCAGTCCCATATAGATATTCTTCAAAGTGGTCTGCTGTTTGAGCATCAGGAGTAAACTCTTTACGAACCGAATCGGGAGAACCCAATTTTTCTAACAGTTTACCATGAGGGCTTCCTAATTTGATTCCTCCAAGCGAAAGCGATTGAAAATTTAGCGTATCATAAATAGGTTCGTCTTTACGAAGTGCATGATGTTGCTCTTTTGTACTAGTGAAAGAGCTTAGTCCAAGGGTAATGATACTAGCGAAGAGGATAAGTAATTGATGTTTTTTCATGGGAAAAGAATACGGGCGATTATTAATTAAGTTAAGCGTAATGATAAAACGTTCTTTTAACGACTAAAATTTCAAAAAGTGACAATTCTAGCCTTGTTTTAAAAAGTTACTCTATCAATTTTCATATCAAGTCTTTTCTACAAAGTACATAAACAATATCATCCATAAAATACGGAACCAACAAACGATTAGTAAATTTAACGCATTTTACCTTACTGAAACCGTCAATAGACAAGAATACCCTCACTATTTTTAACCATTAACTCATAAATAACACCACTAATCATAGTTTTACATAAATTGAGTAAATTAGTGCTAATTTGTACAAAATATGTCCCAAGCCACAACGTTGGTACATACATCACCCTAATGTGTCAATCAAAAAGCCTTAATCAAGACACATATCGATTGATCATTTATTACAAAAATTACGTTCACATTTCTTTAAATCATTAATTCATGGAACACAAAAAATCAGTACATCTCTTAGCTTCTCTTCTATTGGGAGCAACAGTTAGCTTTTCGAGCATGGCTCAAAACGCCCCTGAGATGTCCAAACTCTTACCTATGGATCCGTCTGTACGAGTAGGCGTATTACCGAATGGCTTAAAATATTTTATTCAGAAAAATGCAGAGCCTAAAAAACGTGTTCAATTACGACTAGCCGTTAAGGCAGGTTCGACCCTTGAAACGGATGAACAACAGGGATTGGCTCACTTTATGGAACACATGAACTTCAACGGAACTAAAAACTTTCCGAAGAATGAATTGGTCAATTTTCTACAAAAATCAGGGGTACGTTTTGGGGCAGATTTAAATGCTTATACCAGTTTCGACGAAACGGTGTATATGTTACCCATTCCTTCTGACTCGATTCAGATTGTGGAAAAAGGGATGCAAATCTTAGAGGACTGGGCTCATAATGCCACCCTTGACCCTAGTGAAATCGACAAAGAAAGAGGCGTAGTATTAGAAGAATCTCGTTTAGGAAAAGGCGCTCAAGCACGTATGCGTGACAAGTATTTTCCGATGATTTTGAACAATTCTCAATACGCAAAACGCTTACCGATTGGGAAAGATGACATCTTGAAAAACTTTAAGTACGAAACCTTAAAGCAGTTCCATCAAGATTGGTATCGCCCAGATTTAGAGGCTGTTGCCGTTGTTGGCGACATTGATATGGACGTAGTTGAAAAAATGATTCGTGAGAAATTTAGCGGCATTCAAAACCCTGCTAACGAAAAACCACGCACCAAATACACCATCAACTTGTCGGGCGGAACAGACGTTGCCATTGTAACAGACCCAGAGCAACCCAACACGATGATTCAGATTTTCAACAAACAGCCAAAGCAAAAAGACGTTACCTATCAAGACCGTCGTGATGGCTTAATACGTTCGTTGTTTAATCAAATGCTTTCGGCTCGTATTCAAGAATTAACGCAAAAAGCAGAACCTCCATTCCAATACGGTTATGCAGGCTACGGTGGCTTTTTGAGCAATTTGGATGCGTTTACTTCTTTTGTAGTCATTAAGGGTTCAAACATCGAAAAAGGCTTAAAAGCAATTTTAGACGAATCAGCCAGAGCGAAGAAGTTTGGCTTTACGGCAACAGAGTTTGAACGTGCGAAAAAGGCTTACATGGTTAGCCAAGAAAATGCCTACAAGGAAAAAGATAAGACAGAATCAGAGCAATTGGTAGATGGATTGGTAAGTGCGTTTATTGAAAACGAAAACCTTACGTCAATCGAATTTAATTATCAATTTACGAAGCAATACATCGGAGGTATCACGTTAGACGAAGTAAATCAAATAGCAGGAAAATTGATTTCAGACGAAAATCGTTCGGTTATCTTGATGGCTCCTGAAAAAGAGAAAGATAAGTTACCAAGCGAAGCTCAGTTGAAAGAATGGATTAATTCGGCAGGAAAAGACGTAAAAGCGTATGTTGACGAAACGATTTCTAAGCCTTTACTTGCCAAAATACCAACAGGGTCGAAAGTGGTAGCAACTAAACAGATTCCTGAAATTGGCGTAACCGAATTGACCTTTGGCAATGGCGTAAAAGCGGTGTTAAAAGCAACTGACTTTAAAAACGATGAAATTGTATTCTCTGGCTTTAGTTTTGGCGGAACAAACTTGTATGCTGACAAAGATGCAGACAATGCTCGTTTAGCTTCTGCGGTAACGCAAATGAGTGGTTTGGGGGATTTTAGTGCCGTGAATCTTCGTAAATTGCTTTCTGACAAAACGGTACGAGTAAGTCCATTTATCAATAGTCTTGGCGAAGGTATCAATGGTTCTGCTTCTCCGAAAGATTTAGAAACGGCTTTGCAATTAGCTTATGGGTACTTTACTACGCCTCGTTTTGATGGGGACGTAATCAAAGGATTTTTAGCGAATCAAAAAGACAACTTAGCGAATCAACAAAAAACACTGACTCCAGAAAAGGTATATGGCGATTCGCTAACGGCTGTTATGGTCAATTACAATACTCGCAATATGCCTATGACCTTGGCTCGTATGGAAAAAGTAGATGCTAACCGTGCTTTTGAGATTTACAAAGAACGTTTTGCGGATGCCTCAGACTTTACCTTCTTCTTTGTGGGTAATTTCAAAAATGAGACAATCACTCCGCTGTTAGAAAAATACCTTGGCGGTTTGCCTTCGATTAAGCGTAAAGAAACCTTCAAGGATTTAGGTATCAATCCGCCAAAAGGAGCTGTTGCGAAAACGGTTTATAAGGGTACTGAACCAAAGGCAAGAGTAACGCTGGTTTGGACGGGCGAATTACCTGCTTATACTGCTGAAACAGATAAGCAAATTGAGGCATTAGGCGAAGTATTAGAAATTAAGTTGATTGAAAAACTTCGTGAAGAAGAATCGGGTGTATATGGTGTTGGAGTAAGTGCATCGGCAGGTAAAACACCTTCAAAACGTTATTCATTCCGTATTGCTTTTGGCTGTGGCCCTGAAAATGTGGATAAACTAATTGCTCGTACGCTTGCTGAAATTCAGAAAATTAAAGATAAAGGAGCTGAACAGGGTGATATTGATAAGTTTAAAGCAGAAGGAAAACGTCAATTGGAAGTGCAATTACGTGATAATGGTTTCTGGTTGGGCTATTTGCAAGGACAATACCAAGAATCTGAAGACGTAAAAGACGTGTTGAAAGAGAATGATTTAATGGCCAAAGTAACTGTTGCAAGTACACAAGCAGCCGCAAACAAATATTTCAGCAAAGATTTCATCAAGGTGATTTTATTGCCTGAGAAGAAATAGGATTTGTTCAGGGATTGAAATCCCTGATTACTATATCGGTCGTCCCGATGGGACTTGTTAAAGAGTTCTATCGAGACGACCGTTTTTTCTACATAAAACTATTAATTTAATACGATGGCAAACACCTATCACAAAATCTACATTCAAACTGTATTCCCAGTGAAATACAGAGAAGCTCTTCTTGAGAAAACTTGGCGAAATGAGTTAATTGCGGTTATCGGCAATCTAATCAATGAAACAGGTTGTAAAACAATTATCATAAATGGAGTTGAAGACCACATTCATTGCTTCTTCTGCTTAAAACCATCCATTTCGGTATCGGACGTAATGAAAAATGCGAAGGCAAAATCCTCTAAATGGATTAATGAAAGCGGTTATCTTAATCATCACTTCGAATGGCAACAAGGTTTTGGTGTGTTTTCATATAGTCAGTCTCATATTGACCAAGTATTTCGTTATATCCAAAATCAGGAAGCACACCATAGAAAACGCACATTTAAAGAGGAGTATCTCGAAATGCTTCATAAGTTTGAAATCGACTATAATGAAGAATTTATTTTCAACGATTTACTATAACCAACTAACAAGTATTAATCATAACTACACATGAATCCAAAAAAGTCCCATAGGGACGACTGAGTTTGTAAGCAGGGATTTCAATCCCTGTTTAAGCAAAATAAACTACCGAATCCAAAAAGTCCCATAGGGACGACCGAGCTAGTAAGCAGGGATTTCAATCCCTGCACGATACCCCTACCCCAACTTCCCCACATTATTTCGTTCAATAAAATCCTTGAATGATTTTCGATAGGTATCACTGATGGGCAAAAAGACCGCCCCTACTTGTACTTTTTCCTTATGGATTGCATCCATGGCTTCAAGCGAAACAATATAGGAATTATGAATTCTAACAAATTGATTTTCTGGCAATTGCTCTTCTAAACTTTTCATCCGTTGCAAACTCACAATCTTCTGTTGTGGCGTATGAATCATCACATAATCCTTGAGTCCTTCTACAAAAAGAATTTCATTTAAGCGGATTTTCACCAGTTTTGTCCCGTCTTTTACAAAAATATAGTCTGCCGAAACCGTACTTGTATTTGCCACCACAGGAGTTGAGCCTTCGGTTGGAGTCGGCAACGTAGTATTTAATCGCATCGAAACCTTTTCAACCGATTTCAAGAAACGGTCAAAAATAATAGGCTTCAATAAATAATCCGCCACATCCAGTTCATAGCCTTCTAAAGCGTATTCGGAATAAGCCGTTGTTAAAATTACCAAGGGTTTTTTAGGAACTACTTTCAAAAACGTGATTCCTGTAATTTCGGGCATTTGCACATCCAAAAAGAGAATATCTACCGTATTCTGACGCAAATATTCAATCGCTTCCAAGGGATTAGAAAACGCTTTCAAGAGCGTCAAATAAGGAATTTTCTTGACATATTCTGTCAATAAATTACGAGCGAGCGGCTCGTCTTCGACAATGATGCACGTAATATTCATTAACTTAATTGGATTAAAACTTCAATGCGATACACGTCTTCGAGATCTTCTACCTTCATTTCGTACTTGTCAGGATAACTCAATTCTAATCGGCGTTTTACATTTTGTAAACCTATCCCAGACTTCTCTTCATTGTTTGTATTTTTGGGTAATTTACTATTTTCCACTCGATAACAACACGTATTATCCTTCAAGACAAGAGCAATGTGGACAAATGCCTGCGGAGCATTGTTACTCACCCCATGTTTAAAAGCGTTTTCTAAAAAAGTAATCAAAATCAAGGGTACAATCGTAGCCTGATGAATATCGCCTTCTACCGTAAAGGTAATCGGAATCTCGTCGTTCAGTCGTAATTTTTCTAGGCTAATATAATTCTCCATGTACTCAATTTCCTTACTCATGGGCACTCTGCTATGGTTAGAATCATAAAGCATATACCGCATCATTTGCGACAATTTAGCGATAACTTCCGTGGTATTCGGCGAATTGGTAAAGGCTAAGTAATATAAATTATTTAGCGTATTAAATAGAAAGTGAGGATTCACCTGGGCCTTCAAAAAGCGAAGCTCAGAAGTAAGTCGTTCATTTTCAATCTCTTTATTTCTTGCTTCTAATTCAAACCAATTTTCGGCAAACTTAAGCATCGCCACAAAAATCACGATAAACAGTACGATGAACGCCATGTTTACCGCAAAGTTGGTCGTATAAAGAAAACAACGCTGATACTTAAACCCATCTACAATATACTGCTTTCCTTTTATCAGGGTATACACAATAAGGGCATAAGGAACGATAAATTCGAGAAAGTAGCGAATCGGATTTTTATGCTTTAAAAAACGGGGCAAAAAGACAAAATAATTCAAATAAGCAATACAGCTAATACACGACACTTGGAGGGTTGCATCCAATAAAGCTCGCATATAATCTGGCTCTTCGTCGTGCCATTTCATCGTTATCTGATAAAAGAAAAACGAGAAATACACCAACCAAAAAGCGAGGTGAATAAAGACAATACGATGACGTTGGATGAATGATTGCATACAATGGAGTTCCTAATATTTCTTGAAAGATAGTAGATATTCTACGATTTGAGCGTTTTCTCTTTTTGATTTTCTACTCTTGGGGATTTTCAACCGATAAACCTGTTTAAATCCTCCACAATTCCGCCCTATAAGCTCTTTTCCTGACTTGTCGATAATTAAGTACGATTGGTATATTTATAGAAATTATGTAAAAAAAATAAATTTGCTTTGCATCAACTCCGACAAACAATACAGTCAAGCAATCATGCTATTGCATAATTTATATTCTTATGAAATTCATCAAACTTCTCGCATTTTCATCCTTTATAGGACTCAGTTTTATCAGTAATGCACAAGATGCTCCGAGCGGTCGCCCTGCGGGAGGGATGCCTCCAGGAGGAATGCCCAATGGAGGAAACAACACCCTTCCAACAAACACTGCTCCTAAAGGCAATGGTAAAATAACGGGCTATGTCATTGATTCTATGGCAACACAGGCTGTTGAGTTTGCCAATATTGCTCTGTTTAATAAAGCAACTAACAAACCCGTTGACGGAACTGTTGCCGATGTAAAAGGGAAATTTACCTTAAATAAATTAGCCGCTGGGGAATATAAATTGATTATTTCGTTTTTGGGTTACAACTCTTATACGCTTAATAGCCTTGTTATTGAAAAAGGAAAAGAAGTCGATTTGGGTGTTGTTAAATTAACGCCAAGTGTAAAGCAATTAGCCGAAGTA
>JALRIJ010000144.1 GCA_023255485.1 Flectobacillus sp. | reverse complement strand
GACGGAACAGAGGTGATGGTTCACCGAAAAGGAGCCACTCCAGCCGGGGCGAATGACTTAGGAATTATTCCTGCTTCGATGACGCAAGCGGGTTATGTAGTGCGTGGAAAGGGTATCGACGCAGGGCTTAATTCGGCTTCGCACGGAGCAGGGCGTAAAATGTCGAGAACGAAAGCAAAGGGTTCGATTACGAAAAGTGATTTAAAAAATGCTCTTGAAAAAGCAGGTGTACAATTAATCGGAGCCGATTTGGACGAAGCACCACAGGCATACAAGGATATTACCAAAGTAATGGCTGCTCAAGAAGAATTGGTGAACGTTTTAGCCAAGTTTTCACCCAAAATTGTCCGAATGGCCAATGGAAATGAAAAGGCAGAAGATTAGTATTTATTAGTGAATAGCGACTAGCATTGAGTTTTTTCTTTATGATAGTCGCTATTTTTGTTGAAATTTATGGCGAACTTCGTAATAAATCATGCCCATAAATGAAAAAGTATAAATGTTAACGTTTCTACTTTTTTGAGTATTAAGAGGAGGTCTGATATTCATTTGATACCTACCTTCGGCTTATTATTAGATGTGAATAAATAAAGAAATGCCACGAATCAATTCAGGAATCTCTTCAATAAATTGCGTTAATTGAGCTTTTGTCAATAAATTTACTTTTACAATAAAACCCGTTATACATTAACACATGATGAACAATATGAAAATATATTTCCTTGTCGTATTTTCTTTCTTAATTGCGACGACCACTAAAGCTCAAAAAGTTGTTGATTACAAAACCAAAAGTGCTCTGAATGCAGCAGACAGAACAGTTATGTTAGAATTGTTGAGAGCTAAGATGAAAAACGAATACAAATCAGATTTTTTGTTTACGGTTCGTCATTTTAAGGTTGCTAATAACGCCGCTTGGTTTATGGGAGATGCTGCTTGGAAAGTGCCAAAACAAATGGTGCTTTCGGCGGATAAAGATTGTTGTCATGTAGAAGCACTATTCAAAAAGATTAGAGGGAAATGGCAAATTATTGAATCCGAAGCCTTTAGTACTGATGTATGGTACGAGGGAATTTGGGATAGATATACGCTTCCAAGAGCGATATTCAACTAGTTGAACCCACCAGAAATGCAACCATTAGCAGAACGAATGCGTCCGCAGACGCTCGACGACTATGTCGGGCAACAACACTTGGTAGGCCCACGTGCAGTACTTCGTAGGGCTGTGGAGTCGGGTCATTTGCCTTCTTTTATTCTTTGGGGGCCTCCTGGTGTTGGAAAAACTACCTTGGCAACCATTATTGCCAATACCTTAAAACGCCCTTTTTATATACTTTCAGCCATTAGTGCGGGGGTGAAGGATATTCGAGAAACAATTGAAAATGCCAAGAAACAACGCTTTTTTGACAGACCTTCCCCGATTTTATTTATCGACGAAATTCATCGTTTTTCAAAATCTCAACAAGATTCATTACTGGGGGCTGTTGAACAGGGTGTCGTTACCCTGATTGGAGCAACTACTGAAAACCCTTCTTTTGAAGTGATTTCTGCCTTGCTTTCTCGTTGTCAGGTCTATGTCTTAAAAGCCTTAGAAAAAGAGGATTTGATAGGAATGTTGAATGAGGCCTTAGTAAAAGATAGTTTTTTGAAGAATCGAGATATTGTAATTAAAGAATACGAAGCCATTTTGCAGTTTTCGGGAGGCGATGGGCGTAAACTGTTTAACATTCTTGAATTAGTGACCAATTTTCAGCAGGGAGACCAAACACTGGAAATAACGAACGACTTGGTGGTTGATAAACTTCAACAAAATATTGCCACCTATGATAAAGATGGAGAACAGCATTACGACATCATTTCAGCGTTCATTAAATCCATTCGTGGCTCAGACCCCAATGCCGCTGTTTATTGGTTGGCTCGCATGATTGAAGGAGGAGAGGATATTGAGTTCATTGCTAGGCGTTTAATTATCTCCGCTTCCGAAGATATTGGGCTTGCAAACCCCAATGCCTTACTGATGGCCACTACTTGCTTACAAGCAGTACGGACTGTCGGGTGGCCAGAATCGAGAATTATTTTATCTCAAACAGCCATTTATTTGGCTACTTCGGCTAAAAGTAATTCCGCTTATTTGGCAATTGGTAATGCTCAGGCCTTGGTGAAAGAAACAGGAAATTTGCCCGTGCCTTTGTCGCTTAGAAATGCACCAACCAAATTAATGAGAGACTTAAATTATGGAAAGGGATATTTATACTCGCATGATTTTGAAGGAAATTTTGTCGCACAACATTTTTTACCCGATGACGTGCAAGGAAATAAACTGTTTGAACCTCAAGAAAATCCTGCGGAAGAAAAGATAAGACAAAAACTGAAGAAAGATTGGCACAATTATTATGACTATTAGTAAGGTGTGAAATTTAGCTTAGCAACTTATTATCAAATGGTTATAATATGGATGCCGAGCCTGTGATAGCATTTACTTTTAGGGAAAAGAAATGATTTTAATTTAAAGTTGGATGCTGTCTTTTTGTGGTGTAATATAGCGAAAAGATGGTTTGCCTCCATATTTTATTAAAATTACCACCCTTGTCATTTATGTCGAGCAATTTACGCATAGAAAAAAAACGCTCTAGTTGGGAGACGCAACATAATTGTGTCTGATTTGTAATGAGATTAAACAACGAGTTAGACCAGAGCTGTTCTATTAAAAACATTGTTGAAGCCGTTTCTTGTTCTTATTTTTGATAAAATATTCCCCAGTATCTTGAGCAAAACTACAAGAAGCTCTTTTAACTTATTATAACTACTTTATTTCAAGACGTATATGTACAAATATGTATTAGTAATAGCCATGTTCCTAGGCTCATTGGTAGCCAATGGACAAGAAGAATCTACTGTCGTAGGATATAACGGACGGTTGAAAATCTCCTTTCCTAAAAAGACTAGTATTTTAGATCACGAGACAATCTTTAAAATCTCCACATCTGTTGAACAAATAGACCGTGTTAGGGTATTGATTGATGATCGAGGTTTAGGTAGTGCTCGCATCGAAAATGGGTATGGGGAGTTACCTTTTATTTTTTCAGGTTTAGGAAAAAATAGGGCCTTGACTTTTGCTTGTATTAATATCAATAACGATACAATCGCTCGTTTTTATGGGACGATTACAACCGAACGTCCGAAGAGGAGAGGAAGTGCTACTACTCGTCCTATAAAACCCAACGAAATCAAACCTATTAAAGAACCACAACAAGAGACTCCTTATACCCCACCTGTTACCCCACCCAATACAGGTAATATGGCTTATTTTCAGTTACTAAATCAGAAAGGGCAACGCTTGAATTTCTTGACTACTCCGCTTGAAAATAGCCAAAAAGGACTCAACGACAATGTATATCTTGCTGCGGTAGGACACCCAACTGCAACAGAGGAGATGAGTTTTATTTTGGATATTAAGGAGGAAGCTATTCGTCAGGCTCGTCAATATAAATTGCCTGCAAGTGCTATTATAGGGATTGCTATGTTAGAAAGTGGTTCAGGATATACCCGAACGGCAGTAATCGCAAATAACATCTTTGGCCTAAAAATATGGAATGGAGCAGGTGCAGCCAATGCGTGGCAATTGAAAGGGCAACCAGATGAAGACGAAGGGCGAGTAAAAATCCTTCAACGCTTGCCAACGAAACAGTTTATTTTTGAGGAAAAAAATAGAAGAGATAACTGGTATCAAGTCTTTGGGTCATGGAATGAATCGCTTGATTTCTTTGTCACAGAGGTATTGTTATTTCAAACAGGCAAATGGCCTCGTGATTATAGACATGTTTCTGAAAAGTATCAAGCTAACATTGCTGCTGGATTAAGTAAAAAAGATGCTTCCTTGCAGTTTATCTATGAAATTGCAGAGAATGGTTATACAAGCAAAGGCCCTTCTTTCTACTTAGATAGAATTGGAGCAATCATGGAAAAATATAACCTCTATCAGTATGACTGATTGTAGCTACTTCACAAGAAAGCCTACCTGTTTAGGGTAGGCTTTTTTTATGAGGGTAAGAGTAAAGATGAATCGCCATAACTTAAAAAACGATAGTCTTTATCCATGGCCTCTTGATATACTTTTCGCCAATCTTCACCAATAAGAGCAGCAATCAATAAAATGAGGGTGCTTTCTGGTTGATGATAATTGGTGATAATACCTTTACAGAGTTTGAATTGATAACCAGGGAAAATGAAAATTTCAGTTTCTCCTGTAATTTCATCCACACCTCTGCGTTCCATTTCAGTTAGGATACGAGTTAAGGCTTCTTTACAACTCGGTAACGTTTCGGGCTCATGTTCGTAAGGGTATAATTTCTGAATGAAAAAATCAGTAGATTCTTGCTTTACTAACAGTACGCCATACCAATAAAGGCTCTCCAGAGCACGCATCGAAGTTGTTCCAACAGGAATTACTTTGCCTTCATTTTCAAGAAGTTGGAGGATATTATTTTTGTTGAATACCAATTGCTCGTTGTGCATTCGATGCTCTACAATGTTTTCTACCTTAATCGGTTGAAACGTTCCTGCCCCTACATGTAGCGTGATAAAATCTTGCTTAAATCCTTTTTGAGTTAAGTCTGCTAGTACTTCTGGCGTAAAATGAAGTCCTGCTGTCGGAGCAGCAACGGCTCCTTTTTTTACACTATAGACCGTCTGATAGGTCTCATAATCAGCCTCTTCTGTTGCTCTGTTCAAATACGGAGGCAACGGAATTTCGCCCAATGCTTGAATCACATCTACAAAGGCAACAGCTTGTTGTGTGGTGTTATTTTTCCATGACAATCGCACATAATTTTCCGCTTCGTTTTCCCATGTTGCTTGCACCTCAACGCTGATATTACCCAGATGGGGAAGTTCAATCGTTTGAGATAAAACGTCCTTGGTTTTCCAACGTTTTCGATTGCCAATCATACATTCCCACACACAGGTGTCTGTTACTTCCATTGCTAAATTAATCACCGAAGTAGGAGCTACAGGGTGTAATAAGAACAATTGAATGTGAGCCCCAGATACTTTTTGGAAGTGAATACGGGCAGGAATCACTTTGGTATTATTGAATACCAAAAGACTATTTTCGGGTAAAAATGACGCAACTTCTTTAAACTGAGTATGCGTTATTTTCCCTTGTTGATACACCTGTAACTTCGATTCATCTCGGCGATTCAACGGAAATTTGGCAATACGTTCGTCAGGTAAATCGTAGGTATAATCAGCGAGTTGTATCTCGTTAATGGAAGAAGGCATCATAAACTTACTCTTCTACGGGGGTAGGGTTGGTGAAACTCAATTTAGCAGGTAAATAAAACAGCCAAATTAAAAAAGCTACAGTACCGACAATCGGTAAATACGTATAATCAGTATTGAATGTACGTTCGTCATTAAGGGTCAATAATGACTTTAACGTAAAGATTGTGAACACGTTAGCCAGGGTTGGTAAAAAGTATAACCAGTTTACTAAACTCGCTTTAAATTCTTTTTCGTTTGCTAACCAGTTTTTATAAGGTAGTTTTTGAAAAGCACGAATAGGTAGTTTTTCGATGTTTTTTGCCAGCATAATAGGCAAAATATTAAGCATAAAAACAATACCTGCTACCACATAAAACAATTGTTCTTTGGGTAAAACAGCATCACCTCTACCTGCTTCATTAAAATGAACCGCAGTATAATCGGGTAGTCCTCTGTAAGTAAAAAGTAACACAATTACGAATGCAAATGCCGATACATAACGTAAGGTACGGGAAATGAAAAATTCTATACTCATGGTTGGGATTGGCCTGTCGTGATTAACACACAGCTCTAATTGTAATGTTAAGACCTTGACCGATTGATTCAGCGCTTATGATTAGTTGGTGCAAAATTAGGGTAGAATAGGCAGGTTTTCTAATGATTATTGTTTTTCTTCATCTGATTTAAGAAATCCTTTTGTTCTTCTCTCTTAACACCCTGCTGACCTAACGCTCTGTAAGACGAACTTGTTTTGAATAATTTCTTGATACCTAGTGTTTTGGAGGACAGAGGTCTTAGGGTTTTGAACTCAATTTCGCCTTTTATATGGCATTTTTCTATTTTTATTAAGTAAAACTTCTTAAAAAAACATAGATTTGTATTCTATATCAATTTGTTAGCAGCCCTTGGCAATGAGCAAATAAAAGAGAAGATTCGTTTTCTCAAGAAATAATGAAAATTTATACAAAAACAGGAGATAAAGGACTGACTTCGTTGGTTGGAGGTTCACGAGTTTCAAAAGCTGAACTTCGAATAGAGGCATACGGAACCGTTGATGAGTTAAACTCGTATGTAGGTATGCTACGGGATCAAGAGGTGAATTACCCCCGCAAAGATTTTTTGAAAGAAATACAAGATCGCTTGTTTACTATCGGTGCTATATTGGCTTCAGAACCAGAACAAACTCGTAAGCAAATTCCTGATTTGTTATTGAGCGACGTACAGTTGTTGGAAACGGCCATGGACACGATGGACGAAGAGTTGGAACCCATGCGATTTTTTATATTACCGGGTGGGCATCCATCCATTTCTTTTGGACATTTGGCTCGCACGGTCTGTCGTCGTGCAGAACGAAATGTGATACGAATGGCCGAAGAATCAGACGTAAATACCTTAGTTATTACATATTTGAATAGGCTTTCAGATTATCTTTTTGTACTTTGTAGAAAGATGGCACAAGAACTCGGTATAGAGGAGACGGCTTGGAAACCTAGAGTGCATTAATTTAAAATTTTTAGTATTATGACGGATACATTGCAAATCGAAATCCATCCGATAGAAAAGTCGAGGATTGATACGGTTGATTTTGACAACCTTGTTTTTGGACGCACCTTTGCTGACCACATGCTGGTCGTTGATTATAAAGATGGTGCTTGGCAAACACCTCAAATTGTCCCTTATGGCCCGATTACTTTTAGCCCAGCAATGATGTCGTTACATTATGGTCAAGCTATTTTTGAAGGAATGAAGGCGTATAAAAACGCAGCGGGTGAAGTGCTAGTGTTTAGACCACAAGCGAACCTGAACCGTTTAAATCAGTCTGCAGTTCGTATGTGTATGCCGGAAATCCCTGAGAATGTATTTATGGAAGGGCTTACGGAGTTGTTACGTTTAGATTCAGCATGGATTCCTGCTAAACCAGGTTGTTCGATGTACATTCGTCCGTTTATGTTCTCTACGGATGAATACGTGGGCGTAACTCCATCTAAGACATACCGTTTTATCATTTTTAACTGTCCAGTAGGTTCTTATTATACAAAACCATTGCGTGTTAAGGTTGAAACACAATACATTCGTTCTGCTCATGGCGGTGTTGGGTTCTCGAAAAATGCAGGTAACTACGGTGGTTCGTTGTATCCAACTAAATTGGCGAATGATGCGGGCTATGACCAAATTATCTGGACAGATGCGGCTACTCACCAATATGTAGAAGAAGCAGGTACCATGAACCTAATGTTTGTTATTGGCGATACCTTGGTAACAGCTCCAACAGGCGATACTATCCTAGACGGTATTACTCGTAAATCAGTTATTGCGGTAGCTAAAGATTGGGGAATGAAGGTAGAAGAACGTCAATTGGCAGTAGCAGAGTTAATCGAGGGAATCCAAAATGGAACAGTGAAGGAAGCATTTGGTGCAGGTACTGCGGCTGTGATTGCTCCTATTTCTACGATTGGCTTTGAGGGAGTTGATTATGACTTACCAGAACGTCCAGAAGATGCCTTCTCAAGAAGAGTTTATGACGAAATTAATAACATCCGTTTAGGCAACACAGTTGACACTCGTGGATGGGTTTATAAAGTGTAATTTTATAAGTCAAGAATCATAAAAAAGGTGGCATTCGTCGTAACGATGCCACCTTTTTTATTGTAATACTTTGTCGCCCGTTTTGGCAAAAATAATTTTTAAACCTGGGTCTTTTTGGGTACTTACGTTCTGAAGAACTAGCGTATTCTCTTTGTCCGGGAGCTCCCATTTGGTTGTTTTCTCAGATTCTTCTCCTTTACCGTATTTTTTATTGAAGTAACTTCTAAATTCATTTAAAAGCCCTCCAACAGTAC
>JALRIJ010000143.1 GCA_023255485.1 Flectobacillus sp. | reverse complement strand
TGTTTTTAGCTTTAATCCGAGTGACAGTCACTCATAGACTTTTCACTTTATACACCTTCAACCCAATTATATACTACGAGTTAAAGAACGTAGTTTCATCTTTCAATGTTAGCTTATGGACAAACTAGATAGAATTATTGAGGCCCGAATGAAATTGAAGGCCCGCTTTGAAGAACAGATAAAGAAAACGCCTTCGATGGCAGATAACAAGCCTTTGGGACATGGCAAAATCAATCGTCATGGGATGCCAGAAGTTCCCGTTGGGCAGACTGTCACGAATAAGTGGCCTGTTTTAGATTTGGGCTATCATCCACAAATTCCGATGGATATGTGGCGTTTGACCATTGATGGAGAAGTAGAAAACCCTATTGTTTTGAAATGGGATGATGTCATGGCTTTGCCTCAAACAGAAGACACCTCTGATTTCCATTGTGTTACGACTTGGTCGAAACTCAATATGAATTGGCAAGGGGTAAGTTTGCTAGATATAGCTGCCTTGGTACAACCCAAAGCAACGGCAACCCATATTATGTGCTATGGGTATGACACCTATACAACCAATGTGGCAATCGAGGAAGCTCTTAAACCAGATGTATTGTTAGCTCATACCGTTGAGGGAGAGCCACTCGCCTTAGAACATGGAGGCCCCTTACGTATGATAACCCCGCAGTTGTATGCGTGGAAAGGCTCTAAATGGATTAAACGTATTGAATTCTTATCGGCTAATAAATTAGGCTTTTGGGAAGAAAGAGGTTACTCTAATACGGCATATCCTTGGAGAAATGACCGTTATTCGGACTAGCGATACAGTTGCATCCATTGCTGCAATAGGTTGTTGGGATGAAACTGTTGAAGTGTTTCTTCAAAAATCGTAGTAATATCGTCCCGTTGGTTATAGTGTTCTATAAAATGATTGATTTGCATGATGGTATCAGCGATAGCATTGTCAAAAGGAACTGCTAAACCAATGGGATTATCTTCAAAAAAGCCATCTACACCTTGTCCCTGTGTATAAATAATAGGCAATCCCTGTGTTAAGGCTTCAATATAAACTTTGCCAAAGGTTTCATATTTCGATAGCATGATAAATACATCTGCTTGGCGATATAGTTGCCTCAATGATGCTTCGTCCGTCACCCAGTCTATCAAACGAATATACGAATGTCCTATTGCTACTTGTTTTATCTTCTCTGTACGGCTTACCGCTCCACCGACTAGCGTTAATTTCCAATCGATTCCCTTTGCTTGTTGATACGTGACCAGCTTAATAAGTTGTTCTACACGTTTGTTTTTGCTAAAATCACCTACATAGAGTAAGTGTAATTGCGGTAATTTAATTTCTGAAAGAGGGGGACGTATTTCATCAAACCATTTTTGACTTATTCCGATAGGAATCACAACTGACTTCGATTCGATAATCGAACGTAGGGGAGTGTTTCGATAGAAACGATTCAGAAAAGCGTTTCGGTAAGCAGGATTATGGAAAACAATTGTAGAGGCCTGTTCGGCAATAGAGAGACCTTGTTGGCGAAGGTGAATACCATACTTAAAAAAGTAATTCATATCGGTATTCGTTACCGTAGTAATATAGGGTATTTGAAATGCTTGATGTATTTTCAAGGCAATTCCCCCGTCACTAAAAAGACTGTGAGAATGAACGATTCCCACAGTCTCTAGTGAATGATGTTTCAACAGGTAGTTATAAAGAGTGTTGATTTTTAAACGATATAAGTAACGGTGGTATGGCTTAATTAAGAGTGCATACGAACAAGGTATTGCCTGAGTTAAGATAGCATCATAACTGTTTAGCTGGATTTTGTCACGAACGGGGACATAAATCTGTTGTGCCACACCTGCCAGATGTAATGCTTTGAAAAGCTCTGCAAATAAACTTTTAATTGCCCCACCACATATATGTAAAATCAACCTCGTTGCCATTTATCCAAGAAGCTGAGATAGTTTTATGTTTTTAATAATTACATAAAATGTACTTAGAAAAGCTCCCAATAATAAGAATCCAACGACCATAATTGAACGCTTTGGTTCAGACTTTTTCAACGGTATTTGAGCGGGCTCAAGTACTTTGAAAATAGGCGTATCTCTGCGAATTTTAATTTTGGCTTCTTCTAATTGCTTCGTTAATTCAGAATATAAATTATAAGACAAATCAACTTCGTATTGTAGTTTTTTACCTTCATCACGAGCAACGTTCAAAAATAAATTTCTGTTTCTATCCTGATAACTCGAGTAGTTATAGAGTGCAGCATCATAGCGATGTTTTACTTCAGAAACTCTACTTTCTAAAAAGGTAATGTCTTTCTTCGTTTTCTCAGTACGATAAGTTACCACATACTTCGTTAGATAATCTTGCGTAAAGCGAGCGACTACCGCAGCCACAACAGGGTCGGGCATTTTTGCACTCATGGTAATGACTCCCGTTTTTTTATCTAAACTTGCAGCAACCCTTTTTTGAATATCTTTTACAATAAGCTCCTGCTTTTTGCTTAATAAAAGCGTATTTGAGGGAATATCACTAGCTTTCAACTGAAGTTCAGACTTCTCTTCTTTCTCCTCAGAGCTTCCAAAAGTACGAGCTACCCAGCCACTTTTACTTACTTGATTTAAGTATTGAGCCAGTACCATGGTCTTTTTAGTCTTAGAAACATATACAGGGAGTTTCATCACTTCCAAGATGAAAGGGGTACTCTGGATAATGTTTGGATATAAATCAGGTCTAATTGCTTCTGAAGAAGAAAGGGATCCTAAATCAACCCCTGCTAATCCCGCTAGCGACTTGAATTTACTAAGTCCTCCAGCATCTTTTGATTCTAGTTCCGGTAATAGTTTTACGTCAGCATTATATTCATTAGGGATACTGATGGCATATAATGCTCCTAATGCGGTAAATACAAGCGAACAAATTAGTATAATCCATTTCCCTTTAGCGATTTGTTGGATAATATCACTAATATTAAGGGTTATTGGAGTAGCTGTATGTGGTGTTACGTTAGTTGTTTCCAATGGATTATCGATTATTTAATAGAATTGATAATGGTGATTAAAACATAAGTTAGCGAGCTTAGACCTCCGAAGATTGCAATGCGTTCAGCCGAAGTTAGGGCGTTTTTCTTTTCCTCTTTAGCTGGTACAATAATTTCAGCCCCTGCTTCTACTTGTGGGTATTTACGAATGAACAAGGTATGCTTAGTACGGTCTGATACGCCATTGGCATATTTTACATAAACTCGTTTTTTGTCGGCATCCTCTTTAAAACCTCCTGCTTTTGAGATATAGTCTTTCACACCAAAGCCTTCTTGATAGGTTACAGAAACAGGGTTTTGTAAACTACCCGTAAGTTTGATAATTTCCGCTTGTCTTGGAATCGACAAAATATCTCCGTTTAATAATAGAATGTTACTAGGGTGATTTGGGTTTTTCAGTAACTCTCTCATGTTGATGGCTACTATTGATGAATCTCGTTTAAAGATAGCGTTCTGAGGGGCCGCACTTGGTTTAAATCCTCCTGAAAGCTGGATTAAATCCGAAATACGTTGCGTTTTATCTTTGATAGTATAAGAGCCAGGGAAATTAATTTCACCATCAACAGATACTCTTTTTTGGTCTTCGTAGCGAGGTGCTTTACGGACGATAAGAATATCAAATGGTTCTAGTACTAAGTTTTGCTCTGGGGTATTCTGGATTAAATTCTTGTCTATCGAGAAGGTGAAAATCTTTACATTTTGCGTATTAGGAAGACTGAGTGTATCGTCTTTTACTCTACGAGACAATTCTAAGCGAGTAACACTTGCTCCTTCTTTAAAGCCTTTTGCCATTAAGATTAAGTCACTAACAGTCATACCTTCTATGAAAGCGTATTTCCCTTCTTTATTAACTTCTCCCTGTACTGATACGAAACGCTTCTCTCTCAATTCAAATATTGAATTGATGGTTATGACATCTTCTCGTTTTAGAGGAATATCTTGTACTTCCCCTTTCAGTAATTTTACAGCATTGAATGTGATAATTTCAGGCTCATTTGTTTCTGTTAAACGAGTTAAGATTACTCGATTCAAAAACGCATCTTCTTTTACACCTTCTGCTTTTTTGATTAGTTCTTTAACAGTGGTAACACCAGCTTCAATGGCATATTCACCAGGTCTAAAAACAGCACCTTTGATGGTAACACGGTTTTCGTAACGCTCTAAAATCGTTCCAACCGTAAATTTATCGCCTCGTTTAGGAATAAATGTAGCTACTTCTTCTTGGGTGATATTTAGTAATTTTAATTCTTTAGCAGTATGTCTTTTCAGGCCAATTGTAAAGGTATAAGCATTATCGGTAAAACCACCTGCAAAACGAAGTACATCATGTAGGGTCTCCTCTTTTTCAACTTCAAATATATAAGGGCGTTTTACTTCACCTGCAATCTCCACTCGAGTAGTATAGTCAGCGATACGAATGACATCTTGGTCATGCAAACGAATATTATCTTTTTGATCGGCTTTTAGCAAGAAATCATATAAATCAAGTACACGCACTACCTTATTATCTCGGATAACTTTGATATTTCGATAAGAACCATTTTCTGATGGCCCACCTGCTAGATACAACGCATTGAAAACGGTAGCTAAAGAAGAAACGGTGTAGGTCCCTGGCTTAGTTGCTTCGCCTGTGATTGTTACTTTGATACTACGAACATTTCCTAGTGTTACCTGTGCGGAAACACCACTTCCAGGAGCATTTAACCCTTGATATAACTGGCGTAATCTTCCAATAATGCGTTCAGAGGCTGCTTCAATCGTTAGACCATTTACATAAATAGGGCTAAGATTAAGAATTCTTACAGTACCTTCTGGACTTACTTTTGTCTTATAGTTGTCAAGAGCGTTTCCAAAAATATCAACATTCAATTCATCGTCTGGTCCCAATTGGTAGTTTTTGGGAGTAGCAATACGCAAATCAGGTTCAAAAGAAATACTTTGCTCTCTAAAAAGAGATGCTCCAAAAACCTTTGGTTCTATAGATTTCTTTGTCTCATCTAATAAAGAATCGATGTCTGAACTATCGGTAGTATTCTTTAGTTTAAAAGGCGTTTTATAACGATTGGTGATACGTTTGGTCGTGTTTGCCTCTTTTGTGCCAGTGCTTGTCGTTGATAATTTACTAACTCGATCCCTCATTTTGGCAATGTCTGAAGGCGAGAAGCCCTGAGCCATTGCAGCTTTTTCGATTTGGCTTTCAGATAGTCCACTCGCTTGGGCTTTCTGAAAAAAAGCTTGTACTTGCTCATCTGTTAGTTCATCAACTTTAGGTGTTGCTTTTTGACTAAATACATCTCCACTTGCCAGCAAAGTTGCTGTTAGGGCAATGAGTTTTAAAAAACGGAAAGGAGTCACTAATTTTGAATTTTCGTTGGTAGAAAATAAGCTAAAATTCATGTTAGATATTGTTAAAAAACAAAATGTGTTTAATGTGGAGGATTAAATACTTATTTGAGCATAAAAGTACAAAGAATTATAGGCGTTGCATACACTGTATCACCATTTTATCTTTCCATGCCTTAAAAGTCCCCTGAATAATTTGCTCACGAGCTTGTCCTACTAGCCATAAGTAAAAGCTTAGGTTATGTACACTTGCAATCATTGCTGCCAATAATTCTTCTGATTTAATGAGGTGACGTAAATAGGCTTTTGTATAGAAATTACTTGCGTAGTTATCTAGACCAGGATCAATAGGAGAGAAGTCATCTTTCCATTTTTCATTTTTGATGTTAATGATTCCTTGCGTGGTAAATAACATTCCATTACGAGCATTACGGGTAGGCATCACACAGTCGAACATGTCAATTCCTAAAGCAATACATTCCAAAATATTTGCGGGAGTTCCTACACCCATCAAATAGCGAGGTTTATCTTTAGGTAAAATGTCGGTTACTAGTTCGGTCATTTCATACATCATTTCTGCAGGTTCACCCACCGAAAGTCCGCCAATGGCATTTCCTTCTCTTCCAAAACTAGCAATGGTTTCGGCAGACTTTACTCGTAAATCTTTATAGACACTTCCTTGTACGATAGGGAAAAGTGTTTGGCTATAACCGTATTTGGGTTGTGTCGCATCAAAATGGTCACAACAGCGTTTCAACCAACGGTGCGTCATATCCATCGACTCACGAGCATATCCGTATTCACATGGATAAGGAGTACACTCATCAAAAGCCATAATAATATCAGCTCCAATCGTACGTTGAATGTCCATTACACCTTCAGGAGTGAAAAAATGTTTAGAACCATCAATATGAGATTTGAAAGTTACTCCTTCCTCTTTGATTTTACGGCCTGTACTTGCCAACGAATATACTTGGTAGCCTCCCGAATCGGTTAAAATAGGTTTGTCCCACCCATTGAATTTGTGTAGCCCTCCTGCTTTTTCAATTACATCTAAGCCTGGGCGTAGGTATAAATGGTAGGTATTACCTAAAATGATTTGAGCTTTAATATCTTCTTTTAGCTCTCGTTGATGTACTGCTTTTACGGTTCCAGCTGTTCCAACAGGCATAAAGATGGGAGTCTGGATTTGCCCATGATCGGTCTGGAGTACACCTGCACGAGCTTTGCTGTTGGGGTCTGTATTGCTTATATCAAATGTCATTGCTTCGTTTGTTTTCTGCTTAGTGAGCCTACCTAAAAAGGATAGCGTCCGTAAAATTACTACTTATTTGTAAAAACTACTCCTTATTCCTTAATCCCTAACACTTAAAGCCCTATCTTTGTGACCCAAATGTATTAATCTACTGATTCAGACAATTTTGATACCGCTACTGATTGAATTATTCTTATTGGCAGTTGTTGTTCAGCTGTATTTTATTTTATTCGTTTATCCCAAACTTATTTCCTATTCTAATTCTTCTTTAGCAACCGCTAAAGAAGAAGGTGTTAGTGTCATTGTTTGTGCATGGAATGAAAAAGAAAATTTACAGGAATTGCTGCCTATACTCGACAAACAAGACTATGCTAACTTTGAAGTAATTGTAGTCGATGACCGCTCATGGGATGGAACGTATGACTTTCTGTTAGCAGAAATCAAATATTTTCCCCATTGTCGATTCTTACGTATTGAAGAGACTCCAGAACATTTGTCGTCTAAAAAATATGCTTTAACCCTAGGAATTAAAGCTGCCAAGCACCCTGTTATCTTATTGACAGATGCTGATTGCCGTCCACAATCTACTCGTTGGATTCGTGCAATGGCAAGTTCGCTTACTGCTGATAAAGATATTGTGTTGGGTTTTTCTCCTTATTTTAAAGAAGGCACAAAGTTATTGAATGGGTTTATAGCGTACGAAACGTTTATTACAGCCATGCAATATCTCTCTTTTGCCCTAGCAGGAAAGCCTTACATGGGAGTTGGACGTAATTTACTCTATCGTAAGTCGGTCTTTATGCAAAATCGAGGTTTTGCTAGCCATACCCACGTATTAGGTGGAGACGATGACCTTTTTATGAACGAGGTTGCAAATAAAGAAAATACAGCCATTTGTGTGGATAGCGATAGTTTTGTATACTCGTTTCCAAAAACTACTTGGCACGATTGGTATCGTCAAAAGAAACGACATCTGTCGGTAGGCAAATACTATACACTACAAAATAAAGTTACTTTGGGATTGTTGGTAAGTAGCCAAATTTTTTACTGGATATGCTTTTTTGCTTTATTACCAGTATTTTGGCATTCTCCCTTTTTGTGGGGGCTCTTAGGTCTATTTTTATTACGTTTAGGAGCTCTTTGGATTGTCTATGCAAAAGTAAATACTCGATTGGCTGCTACCCTGCCTCCTGTCAGCATACCAGCTTGGGACTTTGCTTTATCCGCTTATTTCTTCATTATGGGAATTAATAACGCTATTCCAAGACGAAAAAAAATGCGCTGGAGATAGTTGTAGAGTGTGCTACTACTTAACAAAACAAGTGTTTGTTTCATTAACATCAAAACAGTATCATTTATATGAACGATCATAAACTCATCGAAAAATACTTTCCTAATTTAACGGATAAGCAAAAACAACAATTTGCTCAGTTAGGAGAACTTTATGCACATTGGAATGCACAAATTAACGTGATTTCAAGAACGGATATTGAAAATCTGTACGAACGTCATATTCTACATT
>JALRIJ010000142.1 GCA_023255485.1 Flectobacillus sp. | reverse complement strand
GTGATTTTACAACTACTTTTGTAAGTTTGGTATTTTCCCAAAATACATCAACGGTATAGCCCCCTCTTGCTTTTAGTCCTCTGACATAACCGTTGGGATATTTTGATGACAAAGCAGGCAATAGGGCTATTTCGCCCCCTTGACTCTGCATGAGCATTTCGCCTATGGCGGCTGTCATGCCAAGATTACCATCTATTTGCCAAAATCCAGTAAACTGGCAGGTCAAATTGTTGTAAAGGGCTTTTGAAAAATGCCTGTCTAATACCATCTGTACGCTGTCGCCTTCGGCAAGTCTGGCCCAAAAATTAGCCGCAAATGCCCCCGACCAACTGCCCGTGTTCATGGCATAAGCGGGTTTTCGATAGGTGATGGTTTGACGAATGGCTTTGGCTAACTCGGGCGTTTGATGAAGGGTGATTAAATCACTGGCAACAAGCCCCCAACCATGCGGTACTTGCCCGTTGAATGGCTCGGCGGCATCCCAGTCGTCGTTCCATTCTTGTAATTGCCCCGTTCGTGGACTTATTTTCATGGGGGCTAATCGGGCTAAGACACGGGCAATTTCTTGTTTTTGGGTTTGGTCTTTTCCCAAAATATCAAATGCTTGGAGGGTATTTTTCAATAAAGAACGGATAATTTGCATATCTTGTGCAGCTCCTTCACAAGCCCATACTTTTTCTTTTTTGGCATTAAAATAGTGATTTTCAAATGATTCCGACGGATTAGTAACTAAATAACCTTGGGCATCTTCTTGAAGATTATCTACATAAAAAAGGGAGGCCTCGTATAAAATAGGAAAGTATTCCTCCAAAAATCGCTTGTCCTGTGTAAACAAATAATGCTCCCAAATATGCTGACATAGCCATGCACCGCCCACTTGATAAATCGCCCAAAGGCCGTTTCCGCCTACTGGCCAAGTGGTTCGCCATAAATCTATGTTATGATGGGCCATCCAACCACGGGCATTGTATAGGTTTTTGGCTGTTTTTCGCCCATCTACTGTCGTTTCTCGAATTAAATTTAAAAGCGGTAAATGGCATTCAGATAAATTGGCAAGCTCGACAGGCCAATAATTGATTTGGGCATTGCAGTTGATTGTCCAGTTGGCACTCCATGCTGGTTGTAATAAATTACTCCAAATGCCTTGTAAATTAGCTGGTTGCGAGCCTTTTCGAGAAGAAGAAATCAGTAAATACCTGCCAAACTGAAAATACAAGGCTGTAAGGGCTGGGTCTTTGTCTTTGTTATAGTTTTTGATGCGTTGGTCTAAAGGTAAATTATCTTCATTGCTTGTTCCCAAATGAAGATTCACACGCCCAAATAACGCCTGATAATCTTTGATATGTGCCTGACGGATGGCTTGATATGCCTTTCCCAACAAGCCTTTACTGTACGCTTCGCATTGCTTTTTTTCGTCTTTTCCTGCTGAAAAAGGGTCTTTATTAAAACCATTATAACTGGTGGCATCTACAAAAACTAAGGTAGCAAAAGAAGCATTTTGTAGTTTTAATTGGTTGCTATCAGCGATAATTTGTCCATCGGTTTCAGTAATAAATAATCGCCCTTCAAAACGCATTCCATGCCCATCTTGGTAAATGGGGGTGTGTACGCCTTGATAATTGGGTTCTACATGAATAGGTGCTTGCCCATTGATGATGAGCTGCTGGTTGGCAGAATGGGTTTGGTATTTGACCAAGCTTTGGAGGGATGCGATGAGATTGATGGCCTTTTTTTTGTCTGCACTAAGACGAATAATGATGGCTTGCTGTGGAAAAGAGGCAAAAATTTCTCTTTTATAGTTGACTTCTCTTTGCTTGTAAGCTATCGTAACAATGCCTGTTGATAAATCTAATGACCTTTTATAAGCTGTTGCTGGGGTTTCATCTTGATTCATTCGTAGTAAAATATCTGCCAAAGGCATATAACTTTGGTTCCAAGCACCAAGCATTTGGCTATTGATGAGCTTTTGGGCTTCTAAGGTATTGCCCTGCTTGATTTGTTTTCTTATTTCTTCGAGGTATTGATATGTACCCAGTTTTTGAAGATTACGGGGTTCTCCAGACCAAAAGGTGTCGTCGTTGGTTTGGATAAGTTCCTGATTAACAGTGCCAAAAATCATACCACCCATTCTTCCATTACCAATAGGAATGGCCTCATTCCAGTTGGAGGCTGGTGTGTTAAAATAGTAATTTAGCGTATTTTGATGGTGACTTTGCGTGGGTGTCTTTGCCATGTTCTTTAGCAAAAAACAACAGAATAATGGTAAAAATAAAAGACCTCTAAGCATGGATTATAAGTATGAATGATGCGTTGGTAGCTAAAAGAAATAATACTTGGTTACTGCATTTTTGTAACTCGAAAGCTGTAACAGTACTTCGTCCCTCTAAAAAAAAGTGGTGAGTGCCACTTTTAGAAATTGATTACCATTTCTAAAAGTAGCACTCACCACTAAAAAATGTTACTTAATGTTATGACTAGTATCCATTATTTTGAACTAACCCTTTTGTACGGTCAATTTCAGTTTGTGGAATTGGCCAATAATCAAAAGTAGTTTTGTAAATTTTCTTTTTAAGGTTGGTATTTCCTGGTACAATTTCAAAACCATTCAGTTCTTGTACGGCAGTACCCCATCTTCTTAAATCGAAATAACGGAAACCTTCAAGTGCTAATTCAACTCTGCGTTCGTGTCTGATTCTATCTCTCATTTGTGCTTGTGTCAAGCCTGTTGGTAAAGCTGGCATTCCTGCTCTGGCACGAATTTGATTGATAGCCGCATAAGCATTGGCAGGGCCATTGGCTTCATTTTCAGCTTCTGCGTAGTTCAACAACACCTCTGCATAACGCATCAATACAATATCTTGGCTACTTACTGTGCTATAACCTGGGTCACTTTGAGTAGGGTCTAAAGTTTTCTTGATAGCCAAACCAGTAGTGTTACTGTTTGTAAAAGCCTTGAACACACTTTGTGAACCATTGTATTTTTTCCAACCTTTTGAATCATCGTCTCCATCTACAAAAACGGTCATTCTCAAACGAGGGTCACGGTTTTCGTAAGGAGTAGCAGCTTTGTACAATGGGGAAGATGAAGTTGGTAAACCATCTTTACACTCAAACTCACTGGCAAGATCTAAGGTTGGTTGTAATGCCAACCAGTTACCAATAACCAAATCGATACCTTGTACAGGATAAGAGTTTGGAGGTAAGTTCTTTACAGAGAAAAGAATTTCGTTGTTATTCGTTTGTCCAGGCTTATAGAAAATTTCGCTGAAATTAGTTGAAAGTTTGAATTTACCTCCATCAATAACCGTTTTTGACAAAGTTGCTGCTTCTGCATATTTCTTTTGGAACAACAATACTCTTACTTTTAGAGTCTGAGCCGCACCTTTCACCACATGACCGTCGGTGTATGCGATGTCTGGTAAACCAGCAATAGCCTTGTCTAAGTCTTGCACAACCAATGCCAATACCTCATCTCTGGTTGATTTACTTTTAGGCTCTTTGAAAGTAGTAGCTTCTGGTTGTGTTGTAATAATCACATTACCATAAAGTTGAGCCAATTGGAAGTAAAAATATGCACGCAAGAAGTTTGCTTCGGCGAGGTATTTAGTTTTTGCTGCGGCATCCATCGAAATATTTCCAGCATTTGCCAATAAATTGTTAATCGCAGCAATAGCCTGATAGCTAACAACATAACTATTATAAACATAACCACCTGTACTTGGTGTTGGTCCACTAAAGCTGATGTCTTGAATAGCAGCATCCCAAGGATATTGGCTATAAGCATCGTCAGTGAGGGCATCCCATCCTGTTGGGTAATATAACGAAACAGGAGCACCACCAGTTTTCAGGTAAGCATAGCAACCCGCCAATGCCGATTGCACATCGGCTTCTGTTTTCCAGAAGACGGAAGTAGATAGTTTATCAAGGGGAGCTACTTCTAAAGCATTATCTTTACATGACTGTAGTAAAGTAAGCGATAAAGCGAGCAGACAAGATACTTTTTTATATGTTTTCATAATAAAGAAGTTCAAATTTTAAAATTGAGCATTAATACCAAATGTGAATACCTGATTTTGTGGATATGAAACATAGTTACCACTTAAATTAGTACGCTCAGGGTCAAGTCCAGGGAATTTGCTTATGGTTAGTAAGTTATCTCCAGCAAAATACACTCGTAATGATTGAAGTTTAACTTTGTCGAGTAGCACTTTCGGAATGTTGTAACCAACTTGTATGTTTTTCAAACGTACAAACGAAGCATCTTTCAAATAGAACGTTGAAGCATAATTTTGTACCGCAGGATAACCATCCGCAATATAGATTCTTGGCATGGTCGTAGAAGGATTCGTAGGAGTCCATCTGTTTCTCCAATCAGTAGTAGGTACAGAACCTTGTCTGAATGGTTCTACCCCCCAACCTGTTACATAAATTTTTTGACCAAATGAACCAAATACTTGTGCTGATAAGTCGAAGTTCTTCCAAGTTAAACCCAAGTTCACATTGTAAGAAGCCACTGGATAACGGCCTTCTGTGTAAGTTCTGTCGCTTGCGTCAATTTTTCCATCGCCATTTACGTCTTTAATTTTCAAATCACCTGGTTTAGGAGTGATAGGTTGTGTTGGCGATTTATCAATTTCTGCTTGACTTTGGAAGATGCCATCCCATTGGTATAAATAAAATTCATCTAAAGGACGACCTTCTTCACGAATCGTATTGCTACCAATTTCTCTTGCACCATACTCAACTAAGGTATTTTTGTATGTTTGAATATTACCTCCGATTTTGTAACCTAAATCATTCGTGATTCTATCTTGGTACTGTACATCCAACTCAAAACCTGTATTTTTCACTCTACCGTTATTTACCGTAGGTGCACCTAAACCAACATAAAGCGGTACTTGGTAGCTACGTAAAATATTGTACGTTTGTTTGTCGTACCAGTCGGCTGTGATGTTCAAACGGCCATTCAACAAAGACGCATCAAAACCAAAGTCTAACGTTTGTGTTGTTTCCCAAGTAAGTGATGGGTCCACCAAGCCACCAGCATAATAACCAGTAGTAAGTGAACTACCAAACGGATAAGCCGTAGCAGTCAATACGTTTTGATAAGGATAAGTACCGATGTTTTGGTTTCCTAATTTACCCCAAGACCCTCTCAATTTTAAATCAGTCAACCAGCTAACATCTTTCAAGAATGCTTCTTCTGAGATTCTCCAACCACCAGAGAAAGCGTAAAATAAACCCCAGCGAGTATCAGTTGGAAGGCGAGAGGTTCCATCATATCTAGTACTTAAACCAACAAGATATTTTCCTTTGTAGTCATAGTTCAAACGACCATAAAACGACCTGATAGCCCACTCAGAAGCGTAACCGCTATTGTTCATACCTTCGGCAGGACCAGCATCTAATTCCTGTACAAGATTAGAAGCAAACTCTCTTCTAAAAGCACCCAAGAATTGGTCTTTGTTTTGTTCTTGTTGAGCACCAGCCAAGGCATTTACGTGATGGTCTCCGAAAGTTCTATCATAATTCAACTGGCTATAAATCACAGTATATAAACTATTACCTTGTGCCAAGTAAAGTCCTAATGTACCTACGTCAACGTTCCCCGCCGCACTCAAATCAGAATACAAATACATCGGAATCTTTGGTCTAAAATCGTAGGTTTTATAGAAGCTAAAGTTAGCTCCACCTCGTGTTTCCCAAACCAATCCTTTGGCCAAATTTACATTTACATAGCCGTTTACTTGTGCGTAGTAGTCGTCAGTAGAGGCATTTACGTTTTCAGCAATTGCCAAAGGGTTTTTGTTACCTGCTTCGTTCGAGAAAGCTCTGAATGTATAACGACCGCTACCATCCCACAATTTTGGTTTGTATAATGGAGACTGAGCTAAGGTTGCTAAAAATAAATCGCCCGAACCCTGTCTTGCACCCATACGTTTACCATAGCGGAGAAGGGTATTCGTACCAAATGAAATAAAATCGTTTACCTTAGAATTAAGGTTGAATTGCAAAGTATATTTTTTGTAATCAAAACCTTTCATTACACCTGGTTGGCTTGTATAACCCAAACCAACGCTGTAATTGGTATTGTCTTTGCCGCCACTTACGTTGAGGTAATGGTTTTGTACATTCACTTTTTGGAAAATATCGTCCAACCAATTGTGGTTAGGGTATTTCTCACGATCAGTGGCGTTTCTATACAAATCAATTGTAGCTTGCGAATATATAGGGTTTAAGCCAGAGTTTACTCTTGCTTCGTTGTTCAACTCCATAAACTCGGCTGAATTAGTAATCAAGTCAGGAAGCTTAGTTGCTTGTGTGATACCATTGTTGTAGGTATAATTAAAGACCAGTTTTCCTGATTTCCCTTTTTTGGTAGTGATAAGCACTACCCCATTAGCACCTCTTGCCCCATAAATTGCAGCTGACGATGCGTCTTTCAATACCGAAACCGTCTCAATGTCGTTAGGGTTGATAGAGCTAAGGCTACCGGGCAAACCATCTACAATGACGAGTGGGTCATTACCCGCACCACTAAATGTACCAACACCACGAATTCTTAGACTAACACCTTCATTACCGGGTTCACCTGAACCTTGTACAACTTGTAAACCAGGTAATTGACCTTGTAGCATTGTTGCAGGGTTGGTCGCAATACGTTTATTAAGCAGTTCACCAGAAGCTACCGCTACAGAACCCGTTAACTCTGTTTTCTTTTGAGTACCATAACCTACTACAACTACCTCTGTTAGATCTTTGGTATCAAGACTGAGAACGATATTGAGAGAGGTTTGATTGCCGATAATCACTTCTTGGCTTTTGTATCCTACTATCGAAAAAACGAGCGTTTGTGTTCCTTTTTCCGAGATAGGAAACTTAAAGTTACCACTCTCATCGGTACTTGTACCCTTGTTAGTACCTTTAAGCTTGATGTTTACACCAGGGAGGGCTTGACCGTTTTCGTCAACTACTTTTCCTGTTATAGTACGGTCTTGTACCAAATAATTTCTCTCTATTCGCTTATCACTATAATAAGAATAGTTGATACTGGGAATTGCCCAAGCTTGTGTTGACTGTATTGTCAAAGAAGACACTACTACAGACGACAAGAAGAGTATATTCCAATGACGTAAAGTTCTGTTTTCCATAAAATTTCTTTGCTCTCCAATGAATAAAAAACTTAATTTTTCAAATAATTATTGTCGAAATTCAAGTATGATAACAAGGCCTTGTATCAATATAAATTGAACCTTACAAAGAAAAGATATTACAAAATACGGTATGTGGAAAAAATTAACCAATCATTTAGCTATTTTATCATTTAAGCAGGCGATAGGCATAATTACTATGAATTTGGTAAATTAATCGTTCAAAAAATAGGTTTAAACAATAGTCTCTACCGTATATACCTCTGTTGCTTGTTCTTTTCCTCTTAAAATCACTTTATCGGCAAGGACTACTTCGTATTTTTTATGCGAATTTGACCAATTTTTTATGTTTTCTGAAACCAATATATCAACGTTATATTGGCTACACAGACCCATGATTCTGGCGCAAGTATTCAGCACGTCGCCGTGATAAACAAAAGGATTGTAAGGTTCTAGTTGCTTTTATTAATATGTGGTTAAGATGGTAATCATCTACCAACAGGTATATTGTAACAGGTAAATATTAAGCTTATTCCATCTTTAAACATAAGTTATGAAAGATACTCTGAGCTATTTTAACAACATCTAATTCAACAAGCGATAGTTACTCAGAGTGGTAAACAAGTGATAACAGATACTTCATTTTGTGGAAATAGCGAAATAATTAATTAATATTCTGGTTATCAAATGATTGCATCTGATAACAAAAGTGCTATCAGGTTACAAGTCCCTTATTAGGCCTAAAATTACATATATCCCTGTAAGACACTAAATACAAGCAACTTACAAGGTTTACTTTTAGTCCATTTTTTTATATTTCCAATCTCTTATTTCATCAATATCAAAGCGTAAGTTATTGTTATTCAATATTTTAGTGAATTCATATTCTCCCATCATATTCACATGATGCCAAGCTACTGCCGTTGAGTTCTTAATGACCGCCATTATTTCCTCCAATTCTTCCTGAGACTGTACTCTTGTGAGCATTTCCGAGAGGTACATATAATTCCACAAGACAATAGCATTTTGTAGCAATAATCTACACTGAGCAATCTTTTCTTACT
>JALRIJ010000141.1 GCA_023255485.1 Flectobacillus sp. | reverse complement strand
ATATCTTACAAAGAAAGGGCTATACTTTTCAAAATGGCGTAGCTTGTACGGTTTTAGGCAATATTCCCATCAATTCGGGAACATCAAGTTCTTCTGCTTTATTGGTCAATTGGATTCACTTTTTAACTAAAGTAGCTGATATTCCTCGTATACTTTCCAAGGAAACAATGGCCGAAATTGCCTATCAGGCAGAAGTAGCGGAGTTTAACGAAGCTGGAGGTATGATGGATCACTATGCCACCGCCGTTGGCAATATCATCCACTTGTCTTCAACGCCTAGCATTCATGTGGAAACGCTGACCCCACAACTAGGCACTTTTGTACTGGGCGACTCGCAAGAACCCAAAGACACCGTGGGAATTTTGAAAAGGGTAAAAGGAGGCGTACTAGAAGCCATTTCTAAAATCAAGCATACATCGCCCTCTTTTTCCTTGTTTACGGCAACTCAGGAAGACTTATCCACAGTTAGCCATTTACTTTCTGAGGAAGAAATAGCCTTAATCGAGGGAAATATTGCTAACAGAACTATTTTGCAAGAGGCTTTAGGCTTACTAAAATCACCCTCTTTCAAAGATGAAGAACTCGGAAAACTACTAAATAACCATCAAGATAATTTACGTGATAAGCTCCACATTTCAACGCCTAAAATAGACCGAATGCTTCAGGCAAGTATGGATGCAGGAGCTTTGGGAGGTAAAATCAATGGCTCTGGTGGGGGAGGTTGTATGTTCGCCTACGCCCCCAATCATGCACACGAAGTAGCCAAAGCCATTGAACAACAAGGAGGCAAAGCCTATATTATCCATGTGGATGAAGGGACAAGAGAGGAATAGATGCTATAATTCTTCAACAACCACTGACAGGATTTTGCTCTCAACCCTGTCAGTGGTCAGAGACCCTGACAGCGGTTCAGAGCAAAACTTTACTTCTTCAACACCCAACGATTGACGCTATTTTTTTGCCCTTCTATCACGATTTTATAAAAAGGGGATTGCATCTTGCTGACATCCATCTGAAAAGATTCTTGTGTTGTGGGTACTGTTGCAATTAGTTCGTAATGGTCAGTTCCTCCTTCTTCAAAGTGATTGGTGGTGCTTAACCAGATTTTCACCTTACCCTTTTTTTCTAAAGCTTTCCATGAAATTTGTAGCGAATCTTTGTCTAAAACAGCCGTAGGTTTTGCTACCGAAATCGGTTGGATTAAAGCAACACCGTCCGTTTCAACAAGATTTTCTCTTGGGATTTCAATATCCATAAAACGAGCTATCGTAGGCATAATATCCACCACAGCAGGCTGATTTTCTTCAAAATACATATTTAATCCTTGGGCATTGGTCGCTAACCAAGTCGTGCGTTCTCGTTCGCTTTGCCCTCCGTGGTTTTTACCCGTTTTGGCATCTCGTCCGTGATCGGTTGTAATAATAATCAACCAGTCTTCTTTGAAGTTCCTTTTGCGGTATTCAATCGCATCCCAGACTTTTCCAATTTGCTTATCCACATAACCCAAGGCTTTGTTAAACTGCTCGCTATCGCCATATTTATGCCCCATATCATCCGAATATTCGAGGTAAACCCATGACAAATCGGGAGCTTTTTCTCGTAAACAAGTAGCCGCTTCGTCGCTCACTTTTTCATCAATTTGATGAATATACTCGCTTTGTTTATCGTGTGGATACCTGAGCGTATCTAGTTCGTAACCATCAAAAGCAAAATCCATTTTTAAGTTACCCGCCTCAGGCAATGACTCGCCAATCAATTTGGTTTTGTTATCTAACCACGTAGAAAATATACCGATTTTTTTATCAGGATACTGACGCTTCAAGAACCTAAAAATCGTCCAATAATGGTAATTGGGTTTACGAATATCATTCCCCCATACATTGTGTTTATTCACCCAAGTACCCGTCAAAAGGCTATTATATCCCACCGCCGAAATTGTGGGCGTTTGAGAATATTGTCCTTTATCACCACCTACATAAGCTCGTTTATAAGCCCCGATAGCACTGATTTTTTTCAGATTAGGCATCTCCATTTTTTCGATGGCATCAGCGGGAATGCCATCCACAATCATAAAAACGACCTTTTTTTTCGTTTTTTGAGCAAGAAGAGGAGCGGAGAAGAAAAGAATGAAGACTAAGAGATAGTGTTTTTTCACAGTGAATTTATTTTGTGTTGATGAAATATTAACCATATAACTAGTAACCGCTAACGGCACTACAAAACTCCTTGCTTTTACTGATAGTCTCCCTACGTTTTCGTTTAATAAATTGTTAAAGAATTAGGGTTAACAGGCTTTTAATCCGTTTGGTAAATTATGAAGCTGTTTATATTTTCTAAAAAACACTATTCTTTGATTAATTCTTAGCCTTACTTTTTGTCTTGAAACAAAAAGTAACCGCAGCGGCGGACCGCAAAAAATTCAAGAATATATAAACTCGCTGCGCTCAAACAGTATATATTCGTTGCTTACGCCAGCGGTTCGACGAAAGTTTACGCAGGTTAAATCTTGAAACTCATTAACTGACGTTCCGAATTTCGGTAGTTTCTTTTTGTCTTTCTTGAACGAGTTCTTATCAGGGAACTCTTTGTACTATACGTAAAATTCCTCACAGGAAAAAAGCAATCAACCTGTGAGGAATCCTGTTTTTATCAATAGCCAGGGTTTTGTTTCAAGGCTGGATTTAATTGCAAGGCTACTCGTGGGATTGGGAAAATTCTACGATTCACATCCGAATTGGTTTTGAAACCCCATTTACCTTCGAACTTGCCGAAACGAATCATATCATTTCTATGCCATCCTTCCCAAGCAAATTCTCTTGTTCTTTCTGAATATAACGATTCTAAGGTTACTGTTGTTAGTGCCGCTGAAGTTGTTCTTTCAGCACGCACTTGGTTTACCAAAGAAAGAGCTGTTTGTCCGTTGGTAGCTGCACCGCCACGTAAAATTGCTTCTGCTTTCATTAACAAAATGTCCGAATAACGGAATACAGGAATATCGTTATTTTGATTTCTGTTTAATGAAGTAGCGTCAGGATAAAACTTGATATTACGGTAGCCCATGTTCCAAGCGATTTCGTCGTTACCTACATCAAAAGAGGAAACATCCTGACGGAGAACGATGTCTGGAGTCAAATTCACTTGGAATGTATAAGAACCAGAAGGGTTATTACCTTTATAAAATTGGTCATATCCAAGGTTCGTAGTCGTTACGGTTACAGGAGTAACCCCGTCAGACATGAACTGTAGTCCTGTTAGCCACTGTTTATTTCTTACATCATTTGCATCATTGAAATAAGCATAGTATTCAGGTAAAGTACTCGAAGAACCACTCGGTGTAAAAGGCAAGTTAAATTGAGCTCTCGCACTTCTTGGAACGTCATATCGAGCGTGAATATTTACCGATCTAAACGGATACGTATTGCTCATCGCTGGATCATAAGGAATGGCAAAAATGAATTCCTTCATTTGAGGACCATTGTTCGGATAGAACATTTTCAAGTATGAACTTCTTGGTTCTACTGCATATAGACCCGACGCTGTTATTTTATCACAAGCTGCAATACAATCGTCATAACGTTTTGTTCCCGTATAATACTCAGCGTTTAAATACATTTTAGCTAATAAAGCATAAGCCGTCCATTTGTTTGCTTTGCCGTAAGTGCTTGCACCCGAGGCATCGCTCAAATAGGGGAGAGCATTCTTAATTTCAGTCTCAATAAATTTGAAAACATCAGCTCTTGGAATATTTGTTTTCGGCCCGAAATCTCCATAAACGGTATCAAGCGGAACGTTACCGTAGTTATCCATCATCATGAAGTACGCAAAAGCTCTCACCATCTTCAACTCAGACAAACCAGTGCTTTTGGTTGCTCCAGCTGGCATAGTTGTATTTAGAATAGCTAATGCTTGGTTCGTAACCCCGATAGTAGTTGATAACCAAGTCCAGTTACCGTTTACATAACCGTTATCTTGTGTCCAAGTGTGGTAGTGCATCGTTTGGTTTTGTCCACCATCATACCAGTTTCCTCCTCTTGCAGGCATGATTGACTCGTCTGTACTGAAAGATTGTTGTTGAAAATATTCAACAGCATAATTTCCTCTTAACGCCACGTAAGAAGGGCCAGTTGCCGCTACATATTGTTCGGCTGTGGTTGGGTAAACATCGGGGGTTAATTCAGTCGTGATGGGTACGTATAAATCGTGACACGACATCAGCATACTCGTGAGTATCACTGAAAATAGAATATGTAAATATGACTTTTTCATGATTTCAATTGTTAAACATTAAGTATCGATAAAAATAATTGAAATAGAATAACGGTACGGCTCACTAAATCAGATGTTAATGTGCCTACTGTTTTCGTTTCATCGTTTTCGTACTTAGAATGATACGTTAAGACCGAATAATAAAGTACGAGTTTTTGGATAGAAGTTGTTATAATCTACCCCTGGAGCAATCCCTCCTTGGTTTACTTCTGGGTCAACCCCTGTGTATTTTGTAATCACAAATAAGTTGTTTGCAGAAGTATATACTCGCAAGTTTTTAAGGACATTACCTACTTTCTTGAAGGTATAGCCTAACGTAGCATTGTCAAGTCTTACAAAACTTCCATCCTCAATAAAGCGTGATGAGTAGAAGTAAGCATTGATATCAGAAGGAGATTCATTGGCTGCATCTACTAAGATATTGGTGTATTGAGCCGTATTTGGTCTAAACAAATCTGCACGAGTGGCGTTGAAAATTTTGTTGCCAAATGCTCCTCTGAAGAATACGTTCAAATCAAAGTTATGGTATTTGAATGTGTTGTTCCAGCCCAATAGCAACTTAGGTTGAGCATCTCCTAAATAGCGGTAATCTTTTCCTTCTGTTGGCGTAGTTGTTAACGAACCGTCTGCCGCAACGAATTGAGATACACCCGCTGAGTTTTTCCCTGCATATTCTAAGGCAAAGAATTGACCGATAGGTCTTCCTGCTTTCAAGATTTGCAATAATCTACCTGATTGACCACCGCCTTCTGGACGTGATAAAAGGATAGAGTCACCACCTGCAAAAAGAGGGTTTGTTAAGCTGGTAATAACGTTTTTGTTATGAGCAAGATTCAAGCTACTTGACCAACTAAAGTTATTTTTCTCAATTAATTTTGCATTAATACTCAGTTCAATCCCTTTGTTATTGATACTTCCTCCGTTTGCGACAATGCTACCTGATGGAACAAGAATTGGATCTACACTGTATGAGTAAATCATTCCAGTAGTGTTTTTGTCATACAATTCAATCGACCCACTTACTTTCTTGTTTGCCGTAGTGAAGTCTAAACCGATGTTGGTAGTAGCGGTTTTTTCCCATTGTAAATCAGCATTCGCTGCTTTGGTAGGGCCATACGCACCAATTACAGAACCGTTGTTATAAAATGTGCCAACACTTCCTGAGATAAATTGAGAAGTATAAGCATTGAAGCCCGAAGCATTACCCGTAATACCATAACTAGCTCTTAGTTTTAAATCACTAAGAAGAGATTGGCTCTCCATGAAGTTTTCTTGGCTGATTCTCCAGGCACCACCAATTGATGGGAAATATCCCCATTGATTGTTTGCTCCAAATACCGAACTACCATCTCTTCTGATTGAACCTTGCACCAAGTATTTACTCTTGTAGTTGTAGTTAAATCTTGCAAAATCAGAAATTAGCTGCGTTTCTTGGTAAATACCATCTGGTCCTAAACTAATCTGATAGCCCGAAATTCCGTAAGGGTTACTTAATGCCAAGTTGTTGTAGCTAATATTGTCAACGGGTAAATTACTCGTTGTTACTTGGAAGCCTTCGCCAATTTTGTTGTTTTGCCAAGAATAGCCAATTACCGCATTGATTGAATGATCGCCAAATTCCTTATTCCATGTCAAATACGTTTCTAAAATCTTGTTGGTATTTTGGTATGAACCACGGTATGCCTGACCATTTTTACCAAACGTTTGCGACGAGTGAAAACCTGTTCCTGGGTCTGGGTTGTCATACATGTTGTTGTAGTTAGAAGTATAGTATTTGTCGTAGTAAGTACCTTCTAACGTATTTGCACGAATGTATGATAAATCTAAGTTGTATTTCAAGCCGAAAGGTAATTCCAATTGTGTTTTGAAACTTCCAATCAAGGTGCTGTACTGAGTCGCAGACTGACTATGATTCAGCATCGCTACAGGGTTATAGTAGTTTTGATTTTGGAAGTTTTCAAAATATGAACCGTCTGCATTTTTGATAGGTGAAATTGGTAAATACGAAGTCGATTGTAATAATACCGTATTTCTGTATGGAATATCTTCTGCATCACTGCTTGAATTGGTGATAGAGAAATTAAACTTCAACTTGTCTTTCAAGGCTAATTGTTCAATCGCCAAACGAGCAATCACTCTTTCTAGGGAGCTATTCAACAAAATACCTTGTTTTTTTACGTAGTTAATACTAGCGTTATAGGTCGTCTGATCGCTACCACCACTTACTGAAAGGTTATGATTAGTTGAGATTGCCGAACTTTTTTGAATAGACGATTGCCAGTCAGTATTGGCATTCTTGTCATCTGCTGGGGCAAAACCAACGCCAATTTTCTGTAAGAAAGATCTTAGTTGGTCAGCGGTCATCATATCCAACTTATTAGAAACCTTCTCTGAACTTATAAAAGAACTGTAGCTAACCTGCATTTGACCTTTCTTTCCTTTTTTGGTCGTCACCATAATTACCCCATTGGCAGCACGGTTACCATAGATAGAGGTTGCCGCAGCATCTTTCAATACGTCGATTGAGGCAATGTCGTCTGGAGCAATGGTTGAAATATCAGCCCCTGGCACACCGTCAATTACATAGAAAGGTGTTTGAGCACTGTTGATGGTAGAAGCACCACGCATGATAACCGCAGCAGGTTTGTTAGGGTCACCACTGGCGGTGATGTTTAAACCTGGCACTTTACCTTGTAGCAATTGCCCTACGTCGGTGATAGCTCCTTTGTTTAATTCTTCCGTTTTTACGGTACTGACCGCACTCGAAAGGTTTTTACGAGATTGGCTACCATAACCCACAACGGCAACTTCGCCCAGCGACGTGTTCGCTTCTTGTAGAGCAATGGCAAAGAAAGTTTGGCTACCAACAGCAACTTCTTTTGATTTAAAACCAATATAAGAGAAAATTAAGGTTTGCTCTTTGGTCGCATTCAAGGTAAACTCTCCATTTTCGTTGGTGATTGTTCCTTTGTTTGTGCCTTTAATCGCAATATTTACGCCTACTAATGGTTTGGAATCAGTAGCGGAAATGACTTTTCCTTTTACGGGTTGTACAAGTATTTCAATAGTTTCTAATTTGGGAGTTACTTTTTTGGGTTTGATTACTACCGTTTTGTCAACGATAAGATAGTCGAGTGGGGCATTGGCAAAACAGCTTTCCAGTATGTCTTCCAATTTTGCATTTTTCAGATTCACAGATACTTTTTCAGTATTCGCAAGCAACTCTGTTTTATACCAAAACGTATAATCACTCTGTTTTTCAATCTCCTTAAAAACTTTACTGATAGACGTATTTCGAAGATTCACATTGAACCGCTGTGAAAAACTAGAAGCACTCACCTGTAACAGTATCGAAAAGGATAAAATAAAGGTTAGTTTCATGACCCTGAAGAGTTTAGTGGATAGTTGTGATCCACGAGGCGAAGCCGAAATGCACGGCAAGCCCAGCCTAATTTGGAAAATAGGATTGTGATTCATACTTTTGTTTGGGGTTTTGATAAGATACTTGGAAAATTTATTTAATCAAACACCGTTTTAGGGCGAAAACGTGGCTGCGTTTTCGCTTTTTTCGTTGTTTAATGCCTGCTGGTGGAATTAGTGCCACACTCACTGAAATCGTTAATAGTTTTTAATTTGTACTCGGTAGTATATGGTGATGCAAGATGTTGGGTTTTAAATGTTGGATTGCTAGTTCTTTCTTATAAAAAGCTGATAACTAAATTGTTAAATCCAAAATTCATCATTCAAAATTTTACATTATTCCTCAAGGCGTTATGATGATTTTTTTGCCTTCTATTTTAAATTGAATTTCACTCATAGATAAAATTTTCAAGACGTTAGACAAATTGGTATTTCTTGGAAGTTTTCCTGTAAAATGCTCGTCAGGTACTTTTCCGACATACTCTATGTCCACATCATACCAGCGTTCAATTTGTCGCATAATTACGTCTAAACTAGCATTGTTAAATTGAAAATTCCCATCTTTCCATGCCAATTCTTCTTCTAAACT
>JALRIJ010000140.1 GCA_023255485.1 Flectobacillus sp. | reverse complement strand
CAATTTCGATATTTCGTGGTTTGATGCCTTCTTTGAATTCCGTTTCCCACATCATGGAGGGATTAAGGTTGATAACTTGCAATTAGAATTGCGTTTAGCGATTGAACCTTGGCACGTATTGGGCGAAGAATTGTCTAACAGCGGAACAGCTCGTTTTGTAGATTCATCCCTAGAACGTTTACAGGTGAAGGTAAGCGGTTTTGTAGAAGGTCGTCATATCTTAGTGTGTAATGGCTGTCGTGTTCCTTTGCGTGCAACCGCCGTGAAAGGCGAGTACGTAGCGGGTATTCGTTACAAAGCATGGAATCCACCATCGGCTTTACACCCAACCGTTGGAGCAGATGCCCCGTTGGTCTTGGATATTATTGACACATGGAGTAACCGAGTATTGGGAGGTTGTACCTATTTTGTGAGTCACCCAGGAGGTAGAAGTTTCGATACGTATCCAATCAATGCTTACGAAGCGGAATCTCGTCAGATTAGTCGTTTCTGGGGTTTTGGACATACTCCAAATGCTGATTTGGTTGCTCCAGTACCAGTACAAAATACGCCTACGGTATCTCGTTTTGTAGCCGAAAACAAAAAGGCTCTGAAAGTAGATACCCCAATAGAATTAGTCAATCCAGAATATCCAAATACGCTTGACTTACGGAAGTTTTGGCGAGCGAGAAGTTAAGTAATAATGTGTAATGATGAATGCGTCATGTTTAATCAGGAGGCACTAAATCATCAGGTACAATTGTTATAATGCTTCTTCCGTCTTCGAGAAACCAATTTCGTATAAGGCATAGGTTGACTATTTTTTAGTTGAAGAATACTCTCTCATTTCAAACGGAGGTTTGATTGGAAAGTCAAAACTAGAAAATAACATCACATTGACGCTTAAATAAAAAATCTCCCATTTTCGGGAGATTTTTTTATACCTTTTCGTGAAGAACCATAAAATGCCATTTTTGCCAATTTTATATCTTTTCGTCAATATTTGAAAGTGGTTTAAGGGAATCGTACAATTATTCTGTATTTTTACTAAAAAGATTTCCACTTTGTCTGTAACCACTTTCATCCATGCTAATGTCGCTTTCAACTAATTTACTCGAATCTTATCAGAACCAAATACAAAAAAATTATGATGAAATTAAAGATGCTGACGGTAAGATAAAGCCTCATTGGCAGCAATTATTCAGTACCCTAGAAAAACTAGGGCTTGAAGAGTTAAACGCCAGATGTACTGGAATTATCTCTAAGCTTCGTGAAAATGGGGTGACGTATAATATTTATGAAAGTAGTGCAGATGGGCATAACCGTCCGTGGAAATTAGACCCGATTCCTTTCTTATTACATGAAAAAGAATGGGAATTGATTTCAAAAGGCTTGATTCAGCGTGCCAAGTTGATGGATGCTATTTATCAAGATATTTATGGGCCTCAACGCCTGATTAAAGATGGTATCTTGCCCCCTCATGTGGTGTATGGTAACTACGGTTTTTTTCGTTCTTGTTATGATGTAAAACTTCCTTCAAAAAATCAGTTGATTATTTATGCAACCGATTTTGCCAGAGGTCCCGACCAGCGAATGTGGGTATTAGATAGCCGAACCCAGTCGCCTTCGGGTTCAGGGTACGCACTCGAAAATAGGAGTGTTATCAGTAAGTTTTTACCAGAACTAACAGAAGGAATGACCTTGAATCGTTTAGCTCCATTTTTTAATACGCTTCAACAGTCGATTCTAAATCTGTCAAAAACAGGAAAAGGGCAACCTAATATTGTCTATTTGACACCTGGGCCTCATACCGAAACGTATTTCGAGCATACTTATCTAGCTTCGTACTTGGGCTATACCCTCGTGCAAGGCGATGATTTGATGGTGCGTGATAATAAAGTATGGCTAAAGTCTATTACAGGACTCGAACAGGTGGATGTGATTATTCGTCGTATCGATGATGAATATGCAGATCCGTTGGAGCTACGAGAAGATTCTCGACTAGGCGTGCCGGGTTTGTTAAAAGCTATTCGTTCGGGCAATGTTGTTGTACTCAATCCTCCTGGGTCTAGTGTTTTAGAAAATAATGCTTTATTGCCATTTATGAGCAGTGCTTGTGAATATTTCTTTGGCGAAAAACTGCTTATGCCCAATATCGCTACTTGGTGGTGTGGACAGAAAAGAGAATTAGATTATGTCATGGAGAATTTACATAAACTAATCATCAAAAAGGCAAATCGAAACGAACGTTATCGTTCCATTTTTGCACGTACCTTATCGCCAGCAGAGTTGGAAAAATTAAGAAAAGAGATTCTTGAAAAACCAGCTGATTATGTTGCCCAACAAGAGAGTCAATTATCGACCACTCCTTCCTTTGTAGATGGTAAAATTGAACCTCGATTTGCAGCGATGAGGGCGTTTTTGGTATCGGATGGCGAAGAATATCATGTGTTGAAAGGAGGTTTGACAAGAAGTTCTGCTGCTTCTGATCGTTTTGTGATTTCGAACCAATTAGGGGGGATTTCAAAAGATACATGGATTGTGGGGGATAAAGACACGCAACCCAAAGAGAAATTAGTGGTTGCTTCGACAGACTCCTTTAAGCATCAAACGTCGTTGCCAAGTAGAAGTGCCGAGAACTTGTTTTGGGCAGGTCGTTATTGCGAACGTAGCATGACGACCACGAAGTGGATTAAGATTTTGTTTAATACCCTCCATGATAATGTTACGTTGGGAGGCTCTCCTAAATCGCAACATATTACGGTATTATTACAGGCCTTAACTCATTTAACCTTGTCATATCCAGGGTTTTTAGAAGAGAGTCTTTGTGAAAACCCATATGAGGAAATTTTACAGCTTACCTCTCAGCTAACAAAGTCTGGTAGTTTGGCCGCAGCCTTGCAATCGTTTTTAAGAGGGGTAATTTCTGTAAATGATAAATGGAATCATGATACACGTCGCAATATAAATGCGATTGAAGATAGTCTCTGGGAGTTGAAAGGCCTGCAAACCTCTAATCCCAACACGATTCAGCGGGGTTTAGACCGTTTACAAACTCGTTTGTTTGCATTTTATGGGGTAATTGCAGAAAGTCACCCTCGAGATGCGGCCTTTTATCTATTTGAGTCAGGAAAGTTAATTGAGCGTATTCTTGCTAAAATTAGTGTTTTGAGAACTGGACTTAGTACACAGAATGATTTTCCTGTAGAAAAAGAAGTGATGGAAGCTATTTTGATAAACCATCATCTATTGGTCTATTATCGTCAATTATATAAGTCACATATTAGTATAGAGACGGTATTGGATATGGTTATTTTAGATGAAAAATTACCTTATTCGTTGACCTCATTACTGAGCCAATTATTTGATTATATCTCAAAATTACCTAATTATAAAGATCCAGAACGACTATCTACTGCGGCTAAGTTTGTACTGGAGGCCTCTACTAAAATTAAATTAGCTAAAATTGAAGAATTAGTGTTGAGTGACGAGGATGCCTATCGATTACACTTAGATAAATTGCTGAGTGAATTGTATGACCTTATCTCGTCGGTTACTGCCAGTCTTACAAATCAGTATTTTACGCATACAACGATGCAACACTCATTAATGAAAAATCCCGAAAATACGGATAATAATGAAATATAAGCTGAAACATAAAACCATTTACCGCTATTTTGAACCTGTGAATACCTATCACAGTGTGGTATGCCTTGAACCTTTGAATAACGAAATACAAGTATGTAAAAACTTTCAGTTACTCATTAGTCCGTCCATACCAACTACATCTATTAATAAGAGACTTGATTTTTTTGGGAATACGAATCACTATTTTTCCATCGAAACGCCACACAAAGAGTTGGTCGTAGAAGCGGTCAGTGAGGTGGAAAGTAAACCTCAAAAACTAAATCCTGCCTTATTATCAATTACTTGTGCTGAAACATTGGACTTGATTCAGGCTAACAGAGATTTGCGAGTTTCCATTTGGCAATATATGATTGAGAGTCCTTTTATTCATTGGGATGAGGAAATAAAGGCTTTTGCTTTGCCTTCCTTTCAGCCTAATCGCCCTTTACATGAGGCCGTAAAAGATTTATGTCATCGTATTTTTACGGAATTTAAGTTCGTTTCTAACTATACGAATATCAACACGCCAATTAAAACGGTGTTGAGAGAGCGGAAAGGCGTTTGTCAAGATTTTTCTCATTTGGCGATTGCCAGTATCCGAAGTATGGGGTTTGCGGCTCGCTATGTGAGTGGTTATTTGGAGACGAAACCACCTAAAGGACAGAAAAAACTACAAGGCTCTGATGCGTCACACGCTTGGATTTCGGTTTATATTCCTCATGCAGGCTGGTGCGAGTTTGATCCAACCAATGACTTGATTCCAGAGGAGCGTCATATTGTTACTTCGTATGGTAGAGATTATAGCGATGTGGTGCCTTTGAAGGGAGTAATTTTTAGTTCAGGAAGGCATACGCTGTCGGTAGAGGTCGATGTGATTCCTTTGGAAGATAATTAACAGAAGAAGAGGTCAATCCTTGACCTCTTCGTAAGAAATATATTCACCACCTCTGAAATCATCGGAATTTTTTCCTGTTTTAGGGGGTACAAAATCAATATCTATTTTTCCTTCTTTTTTCTTATGGGTAGAAGAAGCATTGCGTTGTTCTTGATAAAAGTCTTTTTGAACTTTATTCATTTGGGAAACTACAAAGCCTTTCAATGCCCAACGTAAAATTCTAGGAGCAATAAATAAAATAAGGGCTAAAATTAAGAATACCTTCATTGTATTGAATGTTGCCGTGTATTGAAAATAATCCTAAAGTTACGCAATTGTTGAATTGTAGGCATTGTATTTGTATGAAGTTTTTATGAGTGGTAATATTTTCGTTTGAATTGCTATCTTTACGTCAAATTTCTAGTTCATAACTCTTTTTTATTTTTTCCGCCGTTTTGATTATGAAAAACTGGAGTCAAAATTTACTATTTATCCTATTTTCTTTCTTGTTTATGGGCTTGGGAATGCTTCTCGCCGACTTTTACATTCAGAGAAATGGGAACCCTTTTAAACAACAGACAAGTTATGTTGCTTCTCCTGCTGATGCTCTAGGAGCGAATGATAACGCTTATCCAGCAGTATCTAATACGTCTTTAGATGAAGATACGACTAGCCTTCAATCGGCAGTCAGTGAAAATGAAGCAGCTCCTGTTGCGACTCCTGTCGAAAAAATAAAAGAGCCTGCGAAAGAGATTCAAGAAGAGCAAGGTGGAGATGACGGAAATACCTACGTTGTTACAGGTGTTTTTGGCAAAGAAGCTAATGCAAAAGCAATGATTTCTAAATTGAAAAACTTAGGATATAGCCATGCCTTTGGCTTTCCTCGTAAGAAACTAACAGCGGTAACTGCTGGTACTTTTTCTGAGAAAGAGGCAAGAAAAGTTAAAAACCGTTTGGAGAGTAAAGGGCTAGATGCCGTGGTGATGGAAAAGTAACCACAACCGTTTTTGACGAATAAATTAATAGACATAGAGCCGTAGGTACATGAATGTATCTACGGCTTTTTTTATGCTTTTTTCACGTACTTATCTTACATCAATGGATAACCTTTTTGATTGTATTAATTTTGATTCAAGAAATTTAAGTGCTGATAGTCAGGTTGTTAAATAATTTTATTACTTATCCTACATCAATGCACCGCTAGTTTCTACGTACTAATTTTGAATCATTAATTAACAAGATAAAGACATGGAAAATCGCATTCTAGGCATCCACCATATTACTGCTATCGCAGGAGATGCAAAACGTAATTTTGATTTTTATACCAAGGTATTAGGCTTACGTTTTATCAAGAAAACGGTAAACTTTGACGACCCGCATACCTATCATTTTTATTTTGGAGATGAAGTGGGTAGTGCGGGAACAATTTTAACCTTCTTCCCGTGGGGTGACCGTGTGCATAGAGGACGTAAGGGGGCAGGGATGGCTACCGAAATTGGTTACTCGGTACCAAAAGGAAGCCTTGATTTTTGGGTTAAACGCTTTGAAGAACATAATGTCATTTATAACAAACCATCGGTGAAGTTTGGCGAAAGATACTTGACTTTTTTAGATCCAGATGGCTTGAAATTGGAGTTGATTGAATCGGAAACGCCCGATAATCGTACCCCTTGGGAAACGGAAGAAGTGAAGAAAGAAGTAGCAACCAAAGGCTTTCATAACATCACCTTGACATTGAATGAAGTAGCCCCAACAGCATTCATTTTAACTCAGGTTTTTGAATACAAGTTAGTGAAACAAGAAGGCAATCGTTATCGCTACGCAACAGATGCTGTTGACAACGCTGCCATTGTTGACTTGGTTGAATTGAAAGACGAGCACAAAGGCTTGGTAGCTGGAGGTAGTGTTCATCATGTTGCCTTTAGAGTGAAAAATGATGAAATCTTGATGGAGTTCCGTGCTAAAGTTGAGGCTTTGGGATTAAGTATTACACCTCAAGTTGACCGTAATTACTTCCATTCGTTATATTTTAGAGAACCAGGTGGCGTTTTGTTTGAAATTGCAACCGAGAATCCAGGTTTCACCGTGGACGAACCCTTGGCAGAATTGGGTCAACATCTTCAATTACCTGCTCAATATGAAGCAAGAAGAGAGCAAATTGAAAAACGTCTTGCTTCTTTAAACTAATCAATCCCATGAATTTTCAAGCACTGAAATATAGTTATAATCCCGCTGTAAACACAGGGGATTATACCCTCTTATTATTACATGGAACGGGTGGAAATGAACGAGATTTAATTCCATTAGCACGGCAATTGGGCGATTCGTTTAATATCTTGAGCCTCAGAGGAAATGTCTCTGAAAATGGAATGCCTCGCTTTTTTAGGCGTTTAGGAATGGGCGTCTTTGATGAAGCCGATCTTCACTTTCGTACAGAAGAAATGGTGATGTTTGTGAAAGAACTTGCTGAAAAAGAAGGCTTTGATGCGTCTAAAATCATTGCCTTGGGCTATTCTAACGGAGCTAATATTGCAGGAGCTACCTTGGTCAATTATCCTGATTTTTTGGCAGGAGCTATCTTATATAGACCCATGCAACCCTTTAAGCAAATTTCTGATTTTGAGAATCATACCCAAGTACCTGTGCTAATGACTACAGGTAAAGTTGATCCTACAATTCGACTTTCGGATACGGAAAATTATGCACAATTGTTGACACAGGCGGGCTTCGACGTAACGTCGTATCTCCTAAATACAAGTCATAATCTTACCCAAGAAGATGTTGTGTTAACGAGTCAGTGGTTAAAAAAGCAAGGATTTCAATAAGTAAAAGGAGTTCTTCAATCTTGTTGTGTCGAAGTCTTACACTTCTCTTTTATTCCCTTATACAAATACCCTCCCTTTGAAGTTGTCGAATGGAGGGTATTTTTTTAAAAATTGGTTAATAAGACCGCAAGAAAGGGAAACATAAATGCATCTAAGATAGAAAATGGCTTTAACAGATAAATAGTTTTAACCAACAACAACGATGACTTTAAACAAATTAACCATTCTATCCTTGACTTTTATCACGCTATTGGCTTGTAGTTGTAGTAAAACTGAAGAAAGCGTTACGGGTACAACCACCACATCGACCGATGTGCCTGCTGTCTATAAAAAGATTTATGGAGCAACCAGCATCACGAGCGATGGTACGTACATTTATATCAAAACCAACAACTTACCCGATCATAAGTCGGCTTATTATGCTACGAGTAATGCTTTGTATGAAGCTTATAGCGGTACTACGTTTGGTGGAAATACCTTTAAGAAAAATCCCAATACGATTGCTGAATATAATGCTACGCTAAAAATTCCGTTGAATCCTAAAGTGGATGCTTCTCACGCCGCAACGCCACTAGGAGCAATTGGTATTGCTATCAATGGTGTCGCTTTGTTTAACCAGTATGCTGGCCCCAATAATCAAGCATTAACAAATGAAATTGGAGGCTTTGATAAATACTATGGGCATCCACAAAATACAGGCGTGTATCATTATCACGTAGAACCGCTTTACCTAACCACGGTAAAATCTACGAAAGCAGGCTTGATGGGCTTTTTATTAGACGGTTTTCCTGTGTATGGCCCACAAGAAGAAAATGGTACAACCGTGACGAGCAGTATGTTGGATGTCTATCATGGACATACGCACGCCACTACAGACTATCCAAGCGGAATTTATCATTACCACTTCACCGCTGATGCTCCCTATCTAAATGGCAGTGGTTTTTACGGAACACCAGGGACAATTACGCAATAATGAAAATACTTCAATTGATGCTCTTT
>JALRIJ010000013.1 GCA_023255485.1 Flectobacillus sp. | reverse complement strand
TAACCATCCTCAAAAGTTAATTTTACAAGCCCCTTATTTCAGTATGGTTGATATGATGAGAAAACGGTTTAACATCGTTCCTACGTTTCTACTAAAATATAAACTCGAAACTAATCGTTATTTAGCAAACTGCTCGATGCCTATTGCTTTATTTCATGGTGATAAAGACGAAATCATTCCTTATGAATCTTCTTTACGGCTACAACAATTCTTAAAAAAGGGAGATACCCTAATCCTCCTCAAAGGACAAAAGCATACTGAAATAAACCGCAACTTACAATATCAGCAGGCTATTTCAAACATATTACCTTAACATAGATTTAACCAATGAAAAACACATTTTTATTCATCCTTCTAGCGTCTTTGTTCCCTTTATTCAATTACGGACAAACAGTTAATCCAGACAGTCGAATTATCGTAATTGGGGAGGCAGAAATCGAGATTCCAGCCGATAGAGCCTTGTTTACCATACAAATAACTTATTCAGATAAGACTAATCCGAACAAAGCTCTTAGTGAACATAAGTTAGCCGAAGCTAAGTTAGTGGACTTATTCAAGGAGCTGAACATTCCTGCTAAGAACATCAATTACACACCTGTTTCTATTAATAAAAGATTCCAGTATGGAGCAAATAACGTCGCTGAAACAACGTATAAAACCAATCAAGAAGTTGTGATATTACTGGATGATTACCGACTATGCTCAGACTTTATGATTCGAGTTGTTAATGCTGGTTTTAGCGACATAGAAACGGAATTTTCTTCCTCAAAAGAAGAGGAAAGCAATAATTTACTGATTGAAAAAGCCCTAGAGGCTGCTACTCAAAAGGCTAACATCATGGCCAAGTTTGCTAATCGAGAAGTAAATCGAGTTGAAAAAATTTATGACACAGAAGAAAATGACCCTTCTATTCATCAGATAGCACGAAAAGGATGGAAGAGTTCTTCTTCGCATAAATTTGACTTAACGAGTATTCCTCAAACGATTTTAAGGCATTATGCTGTAAAAGTTGTTTTTTCTTTGAAATAAGAACGTGTTTTTACGGTCGCCCAGACGGGAATACCTAGTTAAAAAGTAAGACGAAGACACAATCATACGAATCTATTTTTAAGAAAGTTCAAACAATTTGTCTATTTTTATCTATAATATCAAACAGTATGAAATCAATGTTAACTCTTTCTGTTACCAAGTGCTTCCGAAATGTAGCCATATTGGTAAAGAAACGGGCTACTCAAAAAATAACAGAAATATGCTTACAGCAATAGAAGGAATTTATGACAATGGTCAGATAGTGCTGAAAGAAAAACCAGCACTGACACACAAGGTAAAAGTTTTCGTAATGTTTACAGACGAAGAGGTTTTGACACAACCCGAAACTCCGCATACCGTTATACCTGCTACAACAGCAAGAGGAGCACTACGAGGTGCTTGGAAAAAACTGAGTGTTCAAGATAAGGAAGATATTCACCAACATTTTGACAATATTCGTAACGAATGGGAAAGAGATATTTAATAGATACAAATGTCGTAACAAAGTATTTTGAAGAAACCCTTTCTGAAGATGGCTTGTCATTAATGGATACTATTTTGGCAGAGACACAAGGTTTTATTTCCATCATTACAAGGATAGAACTATACAGTTTTTCACCTAAAAATGGCGAACTGTTGACTACAATTGAGCAGTTAATTGACCTCTGCGAGGAATATGCTCTGTCAGAACCCATTGTTCAAAAGACAATTGAACTCCGTAAAGTTTATAAAATAAAGCTCCCTGATGCCGTTATTGCTGCCACAGCTTTATGCTACGATTTAATTCTACTATCCGACAATGATGCTGATTTTGGCAAAATTCCTCATTTGAGATATATTAACCCAAGAAAATATACAACATCGTAAATTTTCTTGGGTTATTGGAATTAGAATAAACAACTTTTCAAAATTCATCTATTCTAATACTCCACCACAAAAAATGGGAGCCTCCAACAAGAAGCTCCCATTTTTAGGTTTCAACAAATTAGCAATTACGCAACTGTTGAGATAGATTTCATATCTGTCATTGCTTGACGTAACTCAGCTCCTACATACTCAATATCGTGAGAACGTAATGCTTCGTTAACAGCAATAAGTGTTCTGTTATCCACACCGTTATCTTTACCTGCATTGAAGTTAGTTCCGATAATGTCTGTTTCAACCGTTTTCATGAAGTCAGCTAATAATGGCTTACAAGCGTGGTCGAATAAATAACATCCGTATTCTGCTGTATCAGAAATTACCGAGTTCATTTCGAATAATTTTCTACGAGCAATCGTGTTAGCGATAAGTGGAGTTTCGTGTAATGATTCGTAGTAAGCTGACTCTTCTTTGATACCTGCTTCTACCATTGTTTCAAATGCTAATTCAACACCTGCACGAACCATAGCAACCATCAAAAGACCGTTATCGAAATACTCTTGTTCTGAGATTTTAACATCTCCAGCAGGAGTTTTTTCAAAAGCAGTTTCACCAGTAGCTGCTCTCCAAGTTAACAAGTTAATATCGTTGTTAGCCCAGTCAGCCATCATGGTAGAAGAGAATTCTCCGCTCATGATATCGTCTTGGTGTTTTTGGAACAATGGACGCATGATGTCTTTCAATTCTTCAGAAATTTCAAATGCTTTGATTTTAGCAGGGTTTGAAAGTCTGTCGAACATTGCTGTAATACCACCTTGTTTCAAGGCTTCAGTAATTACTTCCCATCCGTATTGGATTAATTTAGAAGCATAACCAGCGTCGATTCCTTTTTCAATCATTTTGTCGAAACAAAGGATTGAACCTGTTTGTAACAAACCACAAAGGATTGTTTGCTCTCCCATTAAGTCAGACTTAACCTCTGCTACGAAAGAAGATTTCAATACCCCTGCACGGTGTCCACCAGTACCTACGCAATACGCTTTTGCATAATCCCATCCTTTTCCTTCTGGATCGTTTTCTGGGTGAACAGCGATTAACGTTGGCACACCAAAACCACGAACATATTCAGCACGTACTTCTGAACCTGGACATTTTGGAGCAACCATGATAACCGTGATGTCTTTACGGATTTGCATTCCTTCTTCAACGATGTTGAAACCGTGAGAGTAAGAAAGTGTAGCACCTTCTTTCATTAAAGGCATAACCGCAGAAACTACTGCTGTGTGTTGCTTATCTGGAGTAAGGTTGATTACTAAATCAGCAGAAGGAATCAATTCTTCGTAAGTACCTACTGTAAAGTTGTTTTCAGTAGCACTTTTCCAAGATTGTCTCTTTCCATCAATCGCTTCCTGACGTAAAGCATAAGAAACGTCTAAACCTGAATCTCTCAAGTTTAAGCCTTGGTTCAAGCCTTGAGCTCCACAACCCACTACGACGATTTTCTTTCCTTCTAATGCAGTAACGCCATTTGCAAATTCACTTCTGTCCATGAATTCACAAACACCTAATTGGTTTAATTTCTCTCTAAGAGGAAGCGTGTTAAAATAATTAGCCATTGTATGTTGAATAATAATGTTGAATTATGAATGTTAAATGTTGGATTTAACGCTCTGGTAATGACACCTTTTAATAAAGGTTGAACGTTGGTTTGGTAGCTGTCGGCAATCGGCTATCAGCAATCAAAAATCGACCTGACCTAAAACTTACTACCTACTACATGCTACCTACATCACAAAGGTCTTAAAATTATTCAAAATAATGTAGTGATTTCCCTGTTTATTTAGGTACTTTTCATGGCTTCTTCCCAAAACCGTACCGAGGCAATTCTTTAAGTAAATGATTTTAAAACTTTTACAAAAAAGAAGAAAGGTGTAAATTTATCAGATGAAACAACACGACATCCCCGTTTATAGCATAGATCGGTTTAATCGGCAAGCCGAAAAAGCCATTCAATACCAAGCTGAATTGTTTGATATTAACCGCAATTTTAAAGTTTCGTACCCACATCGTCACGACGATTTTTATGAGATTTTGTTCTTAACGCAAGGCGAAGGCATTCATACCATCGACTTCCAACAATATGCGATTCGTCCGAACACCATTTTCATTTTATCCCCTGGGCAAATCCATGAACTTGCCCTATCCGAAGACGTGCAGGGCTACATCATTCTATTTACTTCTAGCTTTTACCATTTCAACAAAACAGACCCTCATAAGCTGTTTGAATTACCTTTTTTCTATAATTTAAGCCAAGAAACCCCTCCTATCTACCTCGATAATGCGGAGTGTATTCAGACGCTAACAAATTTATTTAGAGAAGCTATTTCAGAAAACAAGCAATATCTTTCCGATAAAGACGAAGCCATTCGTGCCTTGTTAGACTTAATCTTGATTCAGTGCAAACGCATTTATCCGCTGAGCCAACAGGATGAAAAAACCAATAAGGGAAAAATTATGGTGAAGCGTTTTAAACAATTAATTGAAGAAAAATGTAAGGAAAATTTATCGGTAAAAGACTACGCCAACCTCCTTGCCATTAGCCCCAACTATTTGAGCGAAACGGTCAAAAGCGTAACAGGTAGAACTTCTACCGATTTAATCAACGACCGCATGATTCTGGAAATCAAACGCCTTCTGAAACATACCGACATGGGAATTTCAGAAATTGCGTACAGCCTCAACTTTGCTGACCAATCGTATTTTTCAAAATATTTCAAGAAACTCACAGGGTTGTCGCCTTTGGAATTTAGGAATGAGGGAGCTCACTAATAATCTACTAGACCTACTTAACGGAACAACCAACACTTGAAACTGGTAGATTAATCTATGTGTCATTACCGTATTCTATATACAATCTCTTCGGAAAATGATTTTGGGAAAATACGTTTTTAAAGCTACCGATGTATAATCCCGATGGGATAAATATGCTCTCCATTAGTAATCGAATCCAAACTTAAACGTAACTAAACACGGATTTTTTATATCCCCATTCCCAATCAACCCCACCCAAATACAGGTTACAAAACCTGTCAGCAACTGCTAGATAAATAGCCATTCTCTTGTACATTGTATTATAAATACCTAATCAGCAATATGTTACAGTTTTATTTCAAAAAACTATTGCGTATCTAGGAATATTTTGTACTTGTTCGGACAGCTTCCATTGTCCAAGTAATTAATCCCAAACTAAAACTTATTATGATGCCATCTATTTTAAAAAAATCTCGTAAACTATTTCAGTGTTGTTTGCTTGTTCTACTGGCAAGTTTTCAGACTGTTCACGCACAAAACCAGTACGAACTTAATCAAGGTTGGAAATGCACACCCATTAAAAGTATCAAAGAAAATGGTGCTACCATTTCAAATCCCAGTTTTTCCTTGTCTGCTTGGAAACCTGCCGTTGTGCCAGGGACAGTACTTACTACCCAATTAGCCAATAAAGAAATCCCCGACCCTTTTTATGGTATGAACAATGAGAAAATTCCTGACATTTATAATACAGGAAGAGATTATTATACGTATTGGTTTGCTAAAGATTTCAAAGAAGTAAAGCCAAACGATGATACACAAGTTTGGTTGAAATTCAGAGGTATCAATTACAGTTGTGAAGTATTCTTGAACGGCAAAAAAGTAAATGAAAAATTGATTGAAGGAATGTTTTTAAGACAAGCCTTTAATATTACAAAGTTTTTATCAAACGATGGAAACAACCGTTTGGCAGTGATTGTCTATCCGCCAGACCATGTTGGAAATGCCAACGGTGGACAAGGCGGCGATGGAACAATTGCCAAAAATGTAGGACTTCAATACACCGCAGGTTGGGACTGGATTCGCCCAATTCGTGACCGAAACACAGGTATTTGGGACAAAGTTTTTATCGAAAAAACAGGTAAAGTAAACCTTAAAGACCCGCACGTAATTACAATAGTGCCAGAAAAAAGATTACCAGAAGGCATTCAAAAACCGGCTATCATCAAAGCCAGTGCCGACCTTGAAAATACTTCTGAACAAAGCATCAACGGTACTTTAGTTTACAGTATCGACGGTTCTAAATATACTCAGAAAGTAAGTTTAGCTCCTAAAAGTACTAAAACGGTTACTTTGGCAGACATTACCTTGAAAAATCCACATTTGTGGTGGCCAGCAGGTTATGGAAAACAAGAATTGTATGATACCAAATTTGAGTTTATTGTCAACGAAAAAGTATCAGACAAGGAAGAAGTAAAAGTTGGTGTAAGAGAAATTCAAAGCGATTGGAACAGCCATACACTTAGTCGTCAGCTATATGTCAATGGACAAAAAGTATTTATCAAAGGCGGTAACTGGATTATTTCAGATGCGATGTTGCGTTTTTCTAAAGAGCGTTATGATGCTGAAATTCGTTTTCACCGTGATATGAATCTAAACCTCATTCGTATTTGGGGCGGTGCTTTGGTAGAACGACCAGAGTTTTATGAAGCCTGTGATAAATATGGTTTATTAGTTTTCCAAGACTTCTGGATGTCGGGCGATTGTAATGGTCGTTGGACAGACCCCATGAAAAAAGAAGACCAATGGACACGTAGAAAATACCCAGACAATCATGCTCTCTTTTTAGAATCGGCAGCGGATATGATTAAAATGGTGAGAAATTATGCTTCATTGGCTATCTGGTGCGGTGGGAATGAAATTACACCTCCAGAAGATATCCTTGTGCCTTTACGTGATGAAATCTTGCCCAAATTAGACGGTACTCGTTGGTTTGTAGATTACTCTAATTCAGATGCAATGTCATACAATAGCATCGGCGGAAATGGCGATGGGCCTTATGGTATTCAGCCTTTGAAAGTGTTTTGGGAACAAAGAACTTTCCCTTTCAACTCAGAAGTAGGCTCAGTAGGTACTGGAGATTTAGAGTCTTTGAAAAGATTTATTCCAGAAGCCAACCTTAAAGTACCTTATCATAATAGCAATGAAAAACCTGATTCTGTTTGGACTTACCATACTTACACAGGTGTTGGTTATAACGAATTTATCGAGCCTTATAGCAAAGCAAAAGACATTAAAGATTTTGGTTTGAAAGCCCAATTAGTCAACTATGACCAATACCGTGGACTCATCGAAGGTTTCTCTGCTCATAGTTGGGATTGGTACACAGGCGTTATCATCTGGAAAACGCAAAACCCTTGGACTGCCATGCGTGGACAAATGTACGATTACTACCTCGACCCTAACGCTTGTCTATATGGGTTGAGAAGTGGTAGCGAATTAGTACACATTATGGCGAATCCCATTGATGGAATGTTGATGATGGTCAATAATGATTTTAAAGCATATCGCAACTTGATGTTAGTAGCCAAAGCCTACGATACCAAAGGAAAAGAAAAAGAAATCACCAAAGTATTTACTTATATCGACGCTATTTCTATCAAGAAAATCTTGTCGGTAAAAAATATTTTGGATGAAATCGGTGCAGAAGATGGCTCGTTTTTATCCTTACAATTGTTAGACGAAAACCAAAAAGTTGTAAGTGATAATTTCTACTGGTATCCCAACCAAAAAGGCATTTATTCAGGATTGCAAAGCCTTCCAACTGCCAATGATTTGAAAATAAGTGCTAAGAAACTAAGCAATGGCAAAGTAGAAGTAACGCTTTTAAATCCACACAACAAAACGATTGCTTTCTTCAACAGAGTTTCTTTAGTGGATGCCAGCAGCAAAGAAAGAATCTTACCAGTGTTTTATTCAGATAATTACGTTTCGGTATTACCCAATTCAGAAAAGAAAATTATTATCGAAAACGTACCCGAAAGTACTAAAGCACAAGTATCATTAGAAGGCTGGAATGTTCCTTTGATGTATGTTGAGATAAAGTAAAATTATCAAGTGGTGTGGGATTGCAACGTCCCCAATTCCACCCACTTGCTTATAATTTGTAAGTTACCTCTTGATTAAATTTCCGCTCTACTAAAACAAAAGCCCTCTGAATGAGTTAGAAATATGACATTAAATTAAGTGTATTGTGACGTACTCATTGTACCTTCACTTATATTTTCTGACCCTGTGTCAATTATTTTATGAAAAACAATATAAAAATATCGGTGCTGATGGCAGTATATAACACCGATTTTTTCTTGATTAAAAGAGCGATTGACTCGGTGTTAAACCAAACCTTTCAGAATTTTGAATTAATCGTTATTGACGACGGTAGTAATAATTCTACAGAAAGCCAGCTACTACATTATGCTCAAGAACACGAAGACAGAATCGTGTACATTCGTCATAAAAACTGTGGACAATCGAAATCTATTAATCGAGGACTGTTGAATAGTTCTGGCGATTTCATTACCATTTTAGATGCCGACGACGAATATCAACCGAATCACTTGATGGCGTGTTTAGAGGAAATGAGTATCACCGACCTGATTGCCTCTACTCCCCAAACCGTGGTAGATAGCGAAGAGGACTATTTCGTACCCGACAAATACGACCCTAGTCAGTTGATTCACGTGGATGACTGTATTCTGTTCGCAACCTTATTCGGCAAACGAGAAGTTTTTGTGGCATTTCCCTTTCAAGATGCTTATGCGGCAGATGCTCATTTCTATGAAACGGCTTCGTTAACCTACCGAGTAAAAAAAGTAGATTTGAGAACTTATATTTACTACCGAAACATTCCAACGAGTATTTGTTCTGTCAAGAAAAAAGAACATTCACCCTCCCTTAATTAACCAGATGCCCACTCCTTCTTTGCAAAAACAGCTTATTTTTGCTTGCCAACTCACAGGTATTTTCGATGTCAATCGCCAAACAACCCTCCAACACGACGATTTTTCTTTGGTGAAAGATTGGGCAGATTCCATCGCACAGCAAGGTTTGCAGGGTATTCTTTTTCACAATAATTTCTCAGAAACGACTTGTGCGACCTACCAAAACGAACACCTTATCTTCATCAAAGTTGAGCATGATACTCAGTATAATCCCAACGTATTTCGCTACCTAGTCTATCGAGATTTTCTACAAAAACAGGCGAACCATCCCTTTGAAAGCATTTTCCTGACCGATGTATCGGACGTGGTGCTTCTTCAAAACCCATTCCAACAATCGCTTTTTTGTGAAAACAAACAGCACCTATTTTGCGGTGACGAAGCCACTACGCTCAATAACGAATGGATGCAAGAGCATTCTACCCATTTACGCAGTAAAATAGCCGATTATGCCAACTATGAAGAAACTTTTAGAGAAGCAACTCTATTGAATTGTGGGATTGTAGGAGGACATTTTGAGGTCATGCAAGCCTTTATTAATCAACTAGCAAGCATTCATCAACAGCATAATCACGATAATCGAACGGCTTATACAGGCGATATGGGAGCGTTCAACTACCTAGTGCGTACCCAATTTCAAGACCGATTCTTTCACGGCACACCCATCAATACCCTTTTCAAAGGCTACGAATCCGATAGAAAAGACTGTTGGTTTAGGCATAAGTGAGCGGGATAGTAGGAATAGACAAATTTAACAAACAAGCACAAAAAAACAGGCACAAAGCCCTAGCTTACTAGTTCTTTGTGCCTATTTTTTTGGGTTACTGCAATGGGAGATTATTACTTATCTCCACACGTTTTCAATATTTTCTCTACCGCTTTTACGTCCGTAATGGCTTTTTCACCTCCCCATGTGCTATAAATGTAGGTGGTAATTTCGGCAACGTCTAGGGCTTGTAATTGCGTGTTGGCTGGCATTGGCTGATGGTATTGTTTGCCATTTACCGTAATGGTGTCTTGCAAGCCGTTTCGCATCGCACAGATGATTAAATTTTTATTCTTTGCTAAAAAATCTGACCCTTCAATTGGCGGGTACAGTCCTGCTAATCCTTTTCCATCCAGCTGGTGGCAGTTAGCACAATGCGTTTTGTACAACGCTTGCCCGTCAATGACATATTGTTTGTACTTCATTTCTTCTGCATTGGTGCAAGCACTCAATAGCGACACTACAACTACCGTAAAACACAGGAATAATCCAATAAAAGAGCCTTTTTTCATCTGATTTTAATGTTCAGTTATTTTTAAAGATATCAGATTGGGACGCATAGTCGAAACGCCTAGCCATGCCTCTGTATCAAACTTTCTTGGCATGAGCGTTTCATCTTATTTTTTACCTAATAATACTTCCATATCTGCTAACAATTCATCTACTTTGGCGGGTACTGTTCCGTCATAAATTCCTCGGATATGACGATTTTCATCTACCAAAATAAATGCACCACTGTGTACTACGCCCCCAGGTTGAGTTTTATCTTCGGTAGCCGTTACCATATACGACTTCTGCCCAATGGCATAAATCTTTTGTTTGTCGCCCGTTACCATCAACCATTTCTTAGAATCTACGCCCAAATTATGAGCAAATTCCTTCAAGACCGCAGGCGTGTCATGGCGTGGGTCAATGCTGTGTGATAGTAAAATGACTTTGGGATTGTCTTTATATTTTTCATAAATCCGCAACATTTGCGTTTTCATTTTCGGACAAATCGTAGGACAAGTCGTAAAGAAAAAATCGGCTACGTAGATTTTACCAGCCACATCTTTTTGGGTCACTTCCACCGAATCTTGACTCGTAAAAGAGAAGTCAGGTATTTGATGATAAATCGTATCTACCACCTCTTTACCATTAACGGTTTTAGTTGAAACCTCTTTTTCACCCAAATAAGGCAATTCTTTAGGGCTGTTATTGCACGAGGCAAGCACTCCCATCAATACGACGAAAGCACTTATATTCAAAAAGTTAAACATTTTTCTTTTCATTACTTGCTTACTTTTTTCTCAAAAAAGCCGTAGCGTTTTCAATGCTTTTTTCTGTAATTTCTTTCACTAAGGTAATTCTTAGCTTCTCATTTTCTAGGTATTTCACCACCGTAGAATCATCTTTTCCTTTCACCGACTCAGGTCGATATTCTTCCATCCAAACAGACATTTTCACATCTGCTGAATCCAGAGCGGCACTCAAAGCAACAATTTTTACCGAATCATCAGGCGAAGATACCTTCAAAGCACTATCTAGTGAGCTTTTTAGGGTCATCACGGTATCCATTTTAGGCATTACCTCATCGTGAACAGCCATCACCTCTTCAATCAGTTTTTTTTGTTTATCCTCTTGCTTTGATCCTGACGAAGAGCAAGAAATTCCAATCATGCTAGAAGCAACGAAAGCTAATAATATAGTTTTTCTCATAATGGGTCTAATCAATATTTTCTGTAAAACAAACGTTAATGAGCAAGAGCTTCTTCGATTAATTCACGAGCATTTTCAACAACGGCGTTTGAGGGATTTTGGCCACCTATCATTTGGGCAATTTCCATAATTCGCTCTTCATTAGTCAACTTCTTAATGCGTGAAACCGTTTTCTCTGCTGAATTATCTTTATATACAAAGTAATGTTCAGAACCTTTGGCAGCAATCTGATGTAAATGCGTAATGGCAATAATTTGGTGATTTTTCCCCATTTCTCGCATCATATTTCCGACCTTAATCGATACTTCTCCCGAAATACCCGTGTCAATTTCATCAAAGATAATGGTTGGCAATGCTCTTTTATTAGCTAGGATATACTTAATTGCTAGCATCAAACGGCTAAATTCACCTCCAGAAGCCACATTTTTAAGAGCTTGAGGTTTCATTCCTTTATTAGCAGAAAACAACAACTTCACCACATCCGTTCCAAAAGGTCCGGGCTTCACCGTTTCATGATCTATTTTCAGAGCGGCGTTTGGCATTCCCAAATCTACCAGTAAATTCGCAATTTGCTGTTCAATCAAAGGTAATACCCCTAAGCGAGCTTTTGACAACGTAGTAGCACTTTTCTGCAACGTTTTTTCTGCTTTTTCTAGACTAGCTTTTGCTTTTTCCAGAGCCTCATCCAGATTCAAAACACTACTTACTTTTTGGGTCAATGCTTCTTGCACCGCCAAGAGGTCTGTATCTGTTTTGACTTGATGTTTTTGCAATAAATTATAAAAGACATCTACCCGTTGCTGAAGCACGACAATTTTCTCATTGTCCAACTCCACACTTTCCGCCTCCATTTCCACCTCGTTACTAATATCTTTCAGTTCAATTAAACAACTTTCTAGCCGTTCGGTCAACTGTTCAAAAGCAACATTATAGTGACGAATCCCCCCCATGTTTGCCAATGCGTTGCCCATTAGTACTAAAATAGACTGCTCTGACTCTTGTAATATATTAGCTGTAACCGCTAGTTTAGACTTTACTTCTTCCGCATTTTCGAGCATCATTAACTCCGCCTCAAGCGTTTCTAATTCGCCTTTTTTAATCTTTGCTTTCTTAAGCTCTTCCAATAGAAAAGAATTATAATCAAACTCTTTACTACTTGTAGAAGCCTCGCTTATTAGCTTATCTACAGCCACTTGTGCTTTGTGATAGCGAGCATAGTCGCTTGCATATTGCTCAAGAAGTTGGTCATTCAAAGCGAAGGTATCGACAATTTGTAATTGAAAGTCATTTTCACCCAAGAGTAAATTATCATGTTGCGAATGCACATCCATCAACTGTGAAGCTACCCGTCTGAGTGTTTCCAAATTCACGGGAGTATCATTTACAAAAGCCCTAGTTTTACCTTGCGGAGAGATTTCTCTTCTGATAATACACGTGTCGTCATAATCCAACTCTTCTTCGTCAAAAAGATGTTTAATTAAATAGCCAGAAATAGCAAATTCTCCCTCAATGATACACTTTTCATCGGGCTCAAAAAGCGTTTTTGTATCAGCACGGTTTCCGAGCAATAGACCGATTGCACCAAGCATGATAGACTTTCCAGCACCCGTTTCGCCCGTGATAATATTAAGACCTTTATGGGGGCAGAGTTCCAGTTGCTTAATGAGAGCGTAGTTCTTAATTTTTAAACGTGTTAGCATTTTTTGTCTGGAGTTCGGGTGGTTTTCTTACCAAAGCGATATTTTACAAAAATACTGACGATACCTTTCCTTCAAAAACTCTGTAAAGCTTAGGGTTCACTCAAGCCAAGAAGAATAATCAAGCATCAAATCAGTAGCAAGTTAAGGTTTTCTTCTCGAATATTTAAAACCTATAAAAAATTAGCGGAAAACAATCAATTACAATCGCTTGATTATCAAGTATTTATAATTTGATTTTTTAAAACATAATGCCTAATTAACAATTACTTTTTGCTCTTTGGAGTTGAAGATTTACCTTTACGAAACTTTTTACCAATTTATAATTAACGACACGAAAAATGAGTGTACTAGTTAACAAAAACTCAAAAGTAATCGTACAAGGCTTTACGGGTTCGGAAGGTACTTTCCATGCTCAGCAAATGATAGAATACGGCACAAATGTCGTAGGTGGTGTAACTCCAGGAAAAGGTGGCTCAACCCACCTTGATCGTCCTGTATTTAATACTGTATTAGAAGCAGTACAACAAGCAGGAGCGGATACATCAATCATTTTTGTACCACCAGCTTTTGCTGCTGATGCTATCATGGAATCTGCTGACGCAGGAATTAAAGTGATCATTTGTATCACAGAAGGTATTCCTACAAAAGATATGATCTATGCGAAGGAGTACGTTAAGACTAAGAACGTTCGTTTAATCGGACCAAACTGTCCAGGTGTGATGACTGCTGGTGAGTGTAAAGTAGGTATCATGCCTGCATTTATCTTCACAAAAGGTAAAATCGGTATCGTTTCTAAGTCAGGTACATTGACATATGAAGCGGTTGACCAATTGACTAAAGCTGGTTTAGGACAAACAACTGCAATCGGTATTGGTGGTGACCCAATTATTGGTACAACTACTAAGGAAGCTGTTGAATTGTTGATGGAAGATCCTGAAACTGAAGGTATTGTTATGATTGGCGAAATCGGTGGTGGAATGGAAGCTGAAGCGGCTCGTTGGATTAAAGCAACTGGTAACAAAAAACCAGTAGTTGGCTTCATCGCTGGTCAAACTGCTCCAAAAGGTCGTCGTATGGGTCACGCTGGTGCAATCATCGGTGGTGCAGACGATACGGCTGCTGCTAAAATGGCAATCATGAGAGAATGTGGTATCCACGTTGTTGACTCACCTGCTAACATTGGTGAAACCATGTTAGTTGCTCTTGGATTGAAATAAATGTATTGAGCTTTGGCAATTGACATTAGTAGATGTAATTTTGTATTCTAAAAACATCGCTAATTGTTGAAAGCTATCGAAAAATATATAGAATTGCCAGAACCTGTGAGTTCGCTGACCCTGAGTCAAGCAACTCACAGGTTTTTTGTTGCCTTTACCAAACCGTACTTTCTCCTCTCGTTGTGGGTATTACTCTTAGGGCTTATACCTGCTACACAAACAACAAGTCTAGCGAAAGGCGTTGGTCCCGCAGATGCCTTCTATTTGGTACATGACTACCAAGATGACTGGCAGGTATTTGACGAGCGTTATAATGCTTATGTTCCTTACGTCCATGAGGTACACAAAGGCTATAGCTCCTACAGCTTATTTTTTGATATAGAAAACTACAAAAGTTATAAACTTCTCTATAAATCACCTAAAGAGAACTATCTCTTTATTGATGCCACTCTTCAACGCAAATTACCCGTTGATACATGGGTTGTAATCGATATTGACAGCCTTCAACGTGTCTATCATAAAACGACACTATTCTTGACATTTTATGGAACCAGTACAGGTATAGAACACTTATCCGTACAAGTAGGAAATAAAATTCCTGACTTAAAAAATGACATTAAACTATCTGACTCGTTACTGACTGTTATTCCTCGTAGCTTAAGCCCTTTTCAGAATTTTTTAGCACTTTGTATGTTGTTTTTAGGGTTTTTATACGCTATTATTTATAACTATCAGCCCAAAGAATTCAGTCGTTATTTCAGTTTGAGAGAACTCTTAACGATAGGCGTACGAGACGATTCCTTGGCGGCAAGTAAGCCCTTTCATTTTGCCAATTTTATTTTTGTTATCGTACTCAGTTTTACGACTGCTTATATCTTAGAACTTATTTTACACGAAGAAACAGACATTTTCACGATGAGCTCTATTCTACAAGAAGAAGAAAGCTTATTTTCTTTCTTAATGAATTTTGTAGAGATAACCGTCATTGTTTTCTTCTTTTTTATACTGAAATATTTATCTCTCATTATTCTTAGCAATTTATACCGCTTGGATAATATTGTAAATGTGCATTTTTTCAAGGTTGTTCAATCGTCAGGGATATTCTTCCTTGGCTTGGCAATTTTTCTAACATTTTCGATTTTTTCTTACCCAGAAATCATTAAAAATGCAGAAAAATACCTCTTTATTCCTATTTCTTTGTTCTATATTTTACGATTACTCCTTATTTACTTTACCATAAATAAGATGACAGTACTCAAAAGATTCTATTTATTTTCCTATCTTTGCATTGTTGAACTGATACCATTGGTAGCTGGCATAAGGTTTGCACTGTAATAATGGGCAGTATCAGTATATAACTAATCCAAAATTTTAAGTTTAATTGCATTGAGCATGAGCGAAACAACTGTAACCGCACATCCAGACAGATTAACGATGGTATCCAGTATTTTAGTGACCCAAGTAAGACCAACTGATGAGAAATCTCCCTATTTTGAGTTGGCTAGAAGATACAATATTAAGGTAGATTTTCGTCCGTTTATTGAAGTACAAGGGGTATCATTCAAGGATTTCCGTAAGCAGAAAATAAATATTCTTGACCATACAGCCATTATATTCACCAGTAAAAATGCCGTAGATCACTTCTTTCGTATTTGTAAAGAAGCAAGAATTGAAGTCCCTGCGGATATGAAGTATTTTTGTATTACCGAGCAAACGGCTAATTACTTACAAAAATATATCGTTATCCGTAAACGTAAAATTTTTACAGGACAACGTACTGCGGCAGAATTAATCGAGTTGATTAAGAAGCATAAAACAGAAAAATTCTTATTCCCATGTTCGGATAAACGTCGTACTGACATTCCTGAATTTATGGGATCTAATGATTTGCATCTGACAGAAGCAGTGATGTATGAGACTGTTTCTTCTGATTTATCGGATTTAGAAGATGTGTACTATGATATCATTGCGTTTTTTAGCCCGTCAGGAATTAAATCTTTATTTGATAATTTCCCTGATTTCAAACAAAATAAAACTCGTATTGCTGCTTTTGGACCAACTACTGCTAAAGCAGTGTTAGATGCTAATCTAATTTTAGATATCCAAGCACCACTACCTAACGCACCGTCTATGACTGGAGCATTAGAATTGTACGTCAAAAAAGCAAATGGCATTTAATTTTACAATACGATAAACAAAAGAGGTCTGTAAGTTATTTACTTATAGACCTCTTTTGTTTATCAAGATGTTTGCCTACAAAAACTATTTATCATTCCGTTATCATAGAAATTCTGAACTCGCTACTTATTTCTTAATTTTCGGAGAGAAATGCAACAACAAATCACCTGCAAATAACGTTTTAGAATACAAGTCGTTGTTTTTTTATGATTTTATGGAAAATCTTAGTTAGATTTGAACATAACGAGCGATAAACGTATTACCCCAAATCAATCCAACCTATTTTCGGTAGTAGGTGACAATACAGGCAAATAAAACTGAAAGGATTCAGATGAAAAAATATTTCCATTTTTTACTACTTTTTATCATCAGTATTAGTGCATTTCCTGCCTTTTCTCAGCAAGATGCTCAGTTTAGCCAGTATATGTATAATCCCTTGTATTTCAACCCTGCTTCAGCAGGACTAGACGGTGTTGCCCGTTTTCAGCTACACTATCGAAACCAATGGACAGGCTACCAAACCACTTTTGATGGAGGAGGTTCTTTGGGTACACAACTATTTACTGCTTCAATGCCCTTGAAGGGCTTAAACAGTGGACTTGGAATTGCTTTTACTAATGATAAAAGCCCCTCTGGAGCGGGCTATCAGGATATGCAGTTATCTTATTCTTATCAGTTACATATCTCAAGTTCCATATTATCATTGGGAGCTAGAGCTGGTTTTCATACTGAATCATTTGATACTAGATTCAGACCAAGAGAACCAGGAGATCCAATTGTAGATGGGCTTGGTAATACCATTACAGAAACTCATCCAGATATGGCGTTAGGAATTCAATATCAAACAAGTAGCTATTATCTAGGAATCGCTTACAATCATATCAATAAACCAAATTATACATTTGGTTATGCAAAAGCTAGTAATATCGCTCAACCAACCTTATATTTGAATGCTGGGTACAACTATTATCTCACGGATGACTTTCTATTGAGTCCGATGGCACTGTATAAAAGTGACTTCACACAAAGTAGTTTACAAGCAACACTCAATGGCACTTACCTTGATAAGTATTTCATCGGAGGAGGATATCGCTTTAATGATGCAGCCATTATTTTGCTGGGAATGCACTTTTTACCAAATAATGCACTCCGTTTAAGTTATTCATTAGACTTAACTACGAATGCTCTTACAGCCAAGTCGCCCACATCACACGAACTTCTATTGAGTTATATATTACCAGCACCTAAATTATTTGGTGGCAAAAAGACTCCTGTTCGTACTCCACGATTTAGAAAGTAAAGTGTTTTTGAACGAAATAAAAAAGTAGTTTACTCAAGCTTTTTTGCTACTAACTGTGTTTTTTTACTTACTTTTCAACTCGACAACTAAGTAAATAACATCAAAAAGCTATTTTGGCTTATTTATTGTACCTCACAATTCGATTAAGCTATTGAGGTCAAGCAAAAAAAAATAGTAACTTTGTCTTTATAATTAGTAAGCTTGAGGAATCGTAGAAGTAATTTTAACAAAAATTAACAATATAAATATCCCTCACAATTTTAACGAATTAAAGGCGTTATTAACACATACAAAATCTAAATAATACTAATTCAGGACAAAGAAATCAGCTTTATTCTTTGTAGCCACATAATAACAATTAAAATGTATTCTCAGATGAATTACAGTTCAATTTTCAGGAAAACGTTACTTTTACTTTTGGTGTCTGTTCCTGTTTTGTTCTTAGATAGTTGTAGCTCTTCTAGCGGCGGAAGTAAGTCCAAAGGGAAGACAGCTAGTAGTAAGAGTAAAAGCAAAGGAAGAGGAGAAGTAGCCTCTAAGGGTAGAAGTACATCGAAAGGTAAAAATACTCGTAGTAAAAAAGACGACATTGGTATGGTCAATGGAGAAATTGGTGCTACTGCTCGTAAGGGTTGGAAACAATCGACTCCACTGGGTATGGTACTAATTCCTTCTGGTTCATTCATGATGGGGCAAGCAGATGAAGATGTTACATCTTCGGCTGTGAGTTTCAACAAAAGAGTTACAGTTGCTCAATTTTTCATGGATGATACAGAAATTACCAACAACGAATACCGTCAATTTACTAATGCGTTGATGGCCGATTCAATCGCTGTATTAGGAGAAGAAAAAATTATTGGAGAATATTATCCAGACACTACAGTTTGGAGTAAAGATTTCTCTTACCACAACGGAGACCCAATGACAGAATACTACTTCTCTAGCCCTGCATTCGATATGTATCCCGTAGTAGGGGTTAGTTGGAGAGCTGCTAAGTATTTCTGTGACTGGCGTACAAAAGCCTTGAATGATTACCGTACTACAGAAGGTATGTATATCTCACCTCGTTTCCGTTTACCTTCGGAAGCAGAATGGGAGTGGGCTGCTCGTGGTGGAAAGGCATCAGCAAAATATCCTTGGGGTAACCCTTATGTTGCAAACGGCAAAGGCTGCTTGTTAGCTAACTTTAAACCTCATAGAGGAAACTATGACGCTGATGGTTATGCTTATACCGGCCCTGCAAATGCGTTTAACCCTAATGATTATGGCTTATACAACATGGCAGGAAACGTAGCGGAATGGTGCGAGGATGCTTATGCTGATAATTCAGTAGCTATCACGTGGGATTTGAACACGTTAAATTCTGATAAAGATGAGCCTAAAAAAGTAATCCGTGGTGGTTCATGGAAAGACGTTGCATTCTTCTTGGAAACAGGTACTCGTACGTATGAATACGAAGACAAAAAACGTTCGTACATTGGATTCCGCTGTGCAATGAATCACTTAGGTCGTTCTTCAGGAAGAGAATTTAGATAAAAAACTTTTGTAAAAGCGAGTAAACGTTGGCGTAATACCTTTTGTTTGCTCGCTTCTTTCGTATAAAATCTGTCTAAAAATTACAAAATCTTTTAATTCAACAATGGAAAAAATAGTAAACGTTATCGCCAGTTTTGCAGCAGCAGTAGTAATCGTAGGTGCTTTATTTAAAATCTTACACTGGACAGGAGCAAACGAGGCTCTAATGATCGGTATGTTCGTTGAAGCATTTATCTTTATTCTTTATGGGGTTCTTTATTTGGTATCTAAACCAGAAAAGTCGTATGACTGGGAAAAAGTATATCCTGAATTATCAAAAAATTACCAAGGAGAGCCTATCCAAAGAACGTCAGGACCGTCTTCAACAGGTGCTGGAATGGGTTTAGCTGCTAAAATGGACGAAATGTTTGCTTCTACAAAAGTGTCTCCAGATGTATTTGATAACTTAACGAAAGGAATGAAAGCCCTTACAGACAATGTATCAAAAATGACAGATCTTACAGATGCATCAGTAGCCACTAGCGACTATGCTAAACATGTAAAAGCAGCGTCTAACTCATTGAACGATATGAGCAAATCATATAGCTCAACAATTAGTGCTTTAACAGACATGTCTGCTGCTTCTCAAGGAGCAAAAGAATACCAAGCTCAGTTCCAAAAAGTAACCCAAAGTATGAGTGCTTTAAATGCAGTATATGAATTAGAACTACAAGACACAAACAAGCACTTAAAAGCAATGAACTCTTTCTATGGTAACTTAACCGTTGCAATGGAAAACATGTCAGAAACGTCTAAAGATACGCAACAGTTTAAGCAAGAATTAGCGAAATTGAATAACAACATTTCTTCTTTGAACAATGTTTATGGAAGTATGTTGTCGGCAATGAAAGGAAACTAATTGACCAAATACTATCTGTCTTACACTAAGACAGGATATTATTGAATAAAACTTAAACTATAATTCTTTAAGAGTATAAAAAAATGGCAGGTTTAAAAGAGACGCCTCGGCAGAAGATGATCGGGATGATGTACTTGGTTCTCACCGCTTTGCTTGCATTGCAAGTAAGTGATGCCTTGTTACAGAAGTTCGTATTGTTGAATAACAGTTTAGAAACAGCAAATCAGTCTTCGACTGAAAAAAATAAAGGGCTAGAAAAAGGAATCTCTGAGCGTATCAAAGATTTACCGAATCCTGGTGCCTACGCAGAAATTATCAAGAAAGCCGCCGCTGTACGTGGTTTAGCAGATGCTATGGTTTCGGAAATTGATGCAGTAAAAGGTAAAGTAATTGAAGGTAGTGGAGGGTATGATGCTGAAACAGGACAATTGAAGGATATTAAAAATACCGAGATTGTTCATCAAATCATGATTGGAGCGAATAAAAATGGAGAAGCATATAAATTAGCTGGCTCCATGGAAAGTTTCCGTCAAAAACTACTAGGTTATGCAGACAAAGGGACAACTTTTGGTTCCCTAGCACTTGATGCCAAAGACGACCCTGTTGTTGGAAAAGATGCAAGTCAACGTAACAAAGACTTTGCAGAATTGAATTTTGAACAAACTCCTGTTCCTGCTGCCTTGGCTACCTTAAGCCAAAAACAAGCAGAAATCAGACGTTATGAAGGCGAAGTGTTAAGCCAATTAGCATCAAAAGTAGGTGCGAAGGAAATTAAGTTTGACAAGGTATTCGCTCAAGTTTCGGCTAGTTCAAATACGGTTGTGGCAGGTATGGATTATGAAGCGGAAATCTTCATTGCCGCTACATCAAGCGGGTTTACTCCACGTATGAGTATCAATGGAAGTGGTGTCCCTGTGAAAGACGGCCGTGGCCAAGTGAAGTTCAAAACCACAGGTGGTTCGTATGATAAAAATGGTTTAGCTAAGAAAACCTATACGGCTTCAGTTTCTTACATGAGCCCAACAGGGCCTAAAACAGAATCAATCACGAAAGATTATTTTGTATTAAAGCCAACCTACAACATCGAAACAGCAACCTTACCTGCTTTATATTTAGGTTGTGCTAACCGTATCAGTGTTGTAAGTCCGGGCTTAGGAGCTTTATGGAATCCTTCGTTCTCTGTTGATGGAGGAGATGCCATTCCAGGCGAACGTGGAAAAGTAACCATCGTACCAAGTTCTGCAACAGCAACCTTAAATGTTACCAATGGTGGTGTTTTATTAGGTAAAGAAACCTTCCGTGTACGCCGTGTACCAAGACCAGATGTAGTCGTTCGTGGTAATGGTGGTGTATTGGATGAAAAACGTGGTGCTAGTGCCAGCGGACTTCGCAGTATTAGTGCTGATGCTATTGCCGATGAATCATTCAAATCGACCAACCCAGAAGATGCTCAATTCCGTGTATCTGAAATTTATGTCGCATTAGCAAGAGGTTCTCGTAAAATTGGCGATGTGAGTGGTTCAAACAGTGTGGGTATTAGTTCCTTAGCATCACAAGCTCAACCTGGTGACCGTTACTATATTGAAGTAAAAGGTGTACAACGTAGAACCTTTAGAGGTGGTGTTGAAAGTATTCCTTACAACCGTGTAATTAACATTCCGTTGAATTAATGATTATTCAACCTTTATGAATTAGGTAAAGGTTATTACAATACAACGTAGTATCTTTCGTTATTCTTGTATTATTAAAGACTGATATTCAATCGAATAAGGCATACAATTAACGAATAGAGGCATGATAAAACGCCTTAGAGACTTTTAAGGCGTTTTATTGATACCATCGAAATAACTGAACATTATAATCAGATGAAACATTTAGTGAAAATCGCAGGCTCGGCTCTTTTAACATTGGCTGCTTGCACGTTTACATCGGCACAAGAAAAAACCAACAACGGCAAAAACCCTGATTCTGTTCGTCCAATTGACGAATCGAATATCATGTGGAAAAGACGTTTGTGGAGAAGAATGGATTTGAACGAAAAACAAAACCAGCCCTTCTTCTCAAAAGGTAACGAAGTAACCAAATACTTAATTGAATGGGTGCAAAGTGGCGTTTTACAACCGTATGCAAACGATTCATTAAGAACAAAATTGACCAAAGAGCAGTTTTTGAAGAATTTGGAAATGGAAAACGCTGTTAGCGATCAATCGTTATCGGATGCAGAAAAAGCTGCTGGATTTGGTAATGAAAAAGCGGCAACTAGTGCTACTGCTGGAGCAGATGATGGTTGGGGTGACACCAAACCCGCTGCTCAAAAACCTGCTGGTGGTGGCGATGGATGGGGTAACGAATTAGCTCCTAAACCTGCTGGTGCTGACGGAATTTATTATTTCCCAAAAGAATTGTCTATTATTGAATTGAAAGAAGATGCTATTTTCGATAAGCAACGTTCTCGTTTGTATTTCGATATTCAAGCACTAACAGTGGTAATCCCTGCCAATAAAACAGCAGCGGGTTTCGACAAAACAGTGGCATCTTTCCGTTATAAAGACTTAGATAAATTATTCCGTAGTAATCCCAATTGTATTTGGTACAACGAACAAAATGAAGCTCAACACAAGAACATGGCTGATGCGTTCGACTTACGCTTGTTCAATGCTCGTCTAATCAAAAAAGGAAATGCTCAGGATAAATATTTAGATGATATTTATGGTGGTGAAAGACAAGGTCTTGTAAATTCACAACAAGAAGAATTCAAGCTAATGGAAATGGAACATAACCTTTGGGAATATTAATCCATCTCTAAAAAAAAAGAGAACTCAATCGGGTTCTCTTTTTTTATGCCTTTACTGGTCGTTTATAATACTTAACTGCTCTTTTAAGTGCAGTGCCTTTGCTTTGCCTAATACCATCTCTAATTCTTCCAAGGGTGCTTTATATAAATTACTGACCGTACCAAAGTGCTTTAACAATTTAGTAGCAGTGACCTTACCCACTCCCTCCAAACCTTCTAACTGACTAATGATAAAATTTTTGGAACGTTTATCTCGGTGCTTAGTAATACCAAAACGGTGGGCTTCATCTCGTAAGCGTTGAATCAGCTTCAACGATTCCGATTTTTTGTCAATATACAGCGGGATACTATCCTCAGGAAAATAGATTTCTTCCAATCGTTTAGCAATGCCAATAATAGGAATTTTTCCATAAAGTCCTATTGCTTTCAGAGCATCACAGGACGCACTCAATTGCCCTTTTCCACCATCAATGATAATTAGATCTGGTAAGTCTTGTTCTTCTTCCAACAAACGAGTGTAACGTCTTGTTACAACCTCATGCATCGTGGCAAAGTCATTAGGCCCTTCTACTGTTCGAGGAGTAAAATGACGGTAATCTTTTTTAGAAGGTAAACCGTCTTTGAAACACACCATTGCTGAAACAGGATTTGTTCCCTGTATATTGGAGTTATCAAAACACTCAATATGACGAGGTAAGCTTTTTAACTGTAAATCATTTTTGAGTGTCAATAAAATACGCATTTTACGGTCTCCCCCACTGTCTTCAGCAGCTTTCCTATCAGCCTTTTCTTTTCGGAAATATAAGACATTTTTCAAAGACATATCCAAGAGCTTGCGTTTGTCCCCTATCTGTGGAATGGTATTTTCGACGCCAGACAGTTGTACTGATAACGGAATATTCGTAATAACCTCCTTTGCCTCGCTATCGTATTGTTCTCGCATTTCCCAGACAAGCATTGTCAGCATATCCTCATCGGTTTCGTCGAGTTTTTTCTTCACTTCGATAGTCTGGGTTTGAGTAATAAAACCATTAGACACTTTCATGAAGTTCAAAAAGGCAGCACTTTCATCCGATACAATCGAGAATACATCCACATCTTTGATATTTGGATTAACGACGGTTGACTTACTTTGAAAATTAACCAACAATGCCAATTTTTCCTTGAACTCTTGAGCTTCTTCAAATGCTAACTTTTCAGCAGCAGCATACATTCGTTCCTCAAAATACTGACGAGGTAAAGCCATATTTCCTTTTAAAATATGCTTGGCCTGTTCTATTTCTTTAAGATAATCGGCTTCTGTCTGTAAGCCTTCACAAGGCCCTTTACAATTACCAATATGGTATTCTAAACAAATTTTAAACTTACCCTCTACAATATTTTTTTCTTGTAAATTAAGATTACAAGAGCGAAATTTATACAATTGACCAAACATCTCCAACAGAGCATACATTGCTCTCTGGTGTGCAAAAGGCCCAAAAAATGTACCCATCTTCTTATCCACCCTTCTCGTTGTAATTACTTTAGGAAAAGGCTCGTTGGTAATGCAGATGAAAGGATACATTTTATCATCTTTCAACAAGATATTGAACTTCGGCTGATACTTTTTTATCAACGTATTTTCCAATAAAAGAGCATCAAATTCGGTGTGTACAATGGTAAACTCCAGATTACAAATTTGACTAACCAACCGTTTCGTTTTTCGATCATGTTGGTTAGACTTTGCAAAATAACTGCTAACTCTATTTTTTAAATTTTTGGCTTTACCGACATAAATAACGGTACCCTCTTCGTCAAAATAGCGATAAACACCTGGTTGTTCTGGAATTTTGGCAAGTGCTGTTTTGTAATCGAATGTAGTCATGTTTCGTATTTTATACTCCTATAGAATACGAAAATAACACATTTTTACCTGCTTTAGTTTTTTTCCCTTATTTATGTAAGGGCTATCTATAAATGCTCGGAGCGACAAGGCACAAAGGCCTTCTATCCCTTATTAACAAGGTGTTTGTAGTTACATCTACCTTACAAAACTAATTTCAAGAAATTAGCATGAAATATATTTGCCTTTAAATAGATTTAATTGTACTTTCGTAGTAAAATCAAATAACAGAACAGTACAGAACACTTTTAAAGGAAATTAACTATTTTAGATATAGATAATACGATTAAAATTTTTGTTACACAAAAATTGGGTTCATGAGTGTAGTACAACATTTGACGGTCAATTCTTAAGGATGCCGTCAAATGTTTGTCTTTTTCAAAGAAATCAAACTAATATCAATAATTACAATAATGGCAAATATCACATTAGGAGACAAAGAATTTTTTAGTGGAATAGGAAAAATTCAATTTGAAGGACGTGAGTCTGATAACCCATTGGCATTCAAATGGTACGATGAGAATCGTATTGTGGCAGGCAAAACAATGAAAGAGCATTTACGTTTTGCTATTTCATATTGGCATACTTTCTGTGGACAAGGTTCTGACCCATTTGGCCCAGGAACACAGCAGTTTCCTTGGGATGTAAAAGCGGGTGCTGTTGACAGAGCAAAAGATAAAATGGATGCTGCTTTTGAATTTTTCACTAAAATTGGTGCTCCATATTACTGTTTTCATGATATTGACTTAGTTGACGAAGGTAACTCAATGAGCGAGTACGAATCAAACTTACAGTCAATCGTTGATTATGCTAAGCAAAAACAAGCAGCTTCTGGTGTGAAATTGTTATGGGGTACTGCAAACGTGTTCTCTAACCCACGTTATATGAACGGTGCTTCTACAAACCCAGACTTCTCAGTGGTTGCACACGCTGGTACACAGGTTAAAAATGCCATTGACGCTACTATCGCCTTAAATGGTGAAAACTACGTGTTCTGGGGAGGTCGTGAAGGTTATATGACCTTGTTGAATACAGACATGAAACGTGAATTAGCTCACATGGGACAATTCTTAACGATTGCTCGAGACTATGCTCGTAAAAATGGATTCACAGGTAAGTTCTTCATTGAGCCTAAGCCTTGTGAGCCAACTAAACACCAATATGACTTTGACTCAGCAACTGTAATCGGATTCTTGAAAGAATACGGTTTAGAAAACGATTTCATGTTGAACCTTGAAGTAAACCACGCTACTTTAGCTGGGCATACGTTCCAACACGAATTACAAGTGGCTGTGGATAACAATATGCTAGGTAGTATGGATGCTAACCGTGGTGACTACCAAAACGGATGGGATACTGACCAATTCCCTAATAACTTGAATGAATTAACAGAATCTATGTTAATCATCTTAGAAGGAAAAGGTATTACACAAGGAGGTATTAACTTCGATGCTAAAATCCGTCGTAACTCGACTGATTTAACGGATATTTTCTATGCACACATTGGTGGTATGGATACTTTTGCTCGTTCATTGGTGATTGCTGACAGCATCTTAGAAAAATCAGCATACAAGAAAATTCGTGCAGACCGTTATGCTTCTTTTGACTCAGGAAAAGGTGCTGAATTTGAAGCTGGTAAATTAACACTTGAAGATTTACGTACAATTGCATTAGCAGATGGCGAACCAGCTAGAACTAGCGGAAAACAAGAATTACTAGAAAATATTATCAACCAATATATCTAGTTGAATTTTGGATGATGGATTTTGAATTCACATCTTTGATCATAAGAAAGGCGGTCAGGATTTTCCTAACCGCCTTTCTTATTTAGAATCAACTGACTTTGGTAGAAAAAATTAATTCAACATCCAAAATCCATCATTTAAAATTTCAAAATTCACCTTATTTATTCAACAATTCATCAAAAGCTAAGCTAACATAGAACATTGAACCAACAGAAGGGTTTCCCCAAGAGTTCACATATTTCGTTCCTAATAAGTTCGTTCCTCCTACTTTAACAATAGACTTAATAGAAGCAATTTTCTTATTAAGTTGTGCATCTAACGTCGTGAATGATGGGATATAACTTCCTTCTGAATTTCCAAGATTAGTTCCCACAAACGTTGACTGCCATACAAATGGATCTTGATAACGGAATGCAACGTTAAAACCTACACCTGTTTTCGCTACATTTTTATTGGCTAAATTAACATTCACACGGTAAGGAGGAGTGTTATAACCAATTTGCGTTGGAGTTAGGTTACCTTTATCCACAATTGCATTGTACGATACGTTTGAGCCTAAGATAAACCCTTGACCAATTGAATAGTCTCCGCCTAATGCCCAACCTTCTGTAACAATATCTTGGTCAGCATTTGTCGGGAATGAATATACGGCTCTTGTTCCATCAGCGTTTGGTTTCACTACAATTTGCGTTACGTCAAAATTGGTGAACGTACTTCTGTAATAGTACGCATCTACGAACAATTTCTTACCAATTTGTCCTTTATAACCAATTTCCCAAGTAGCTACACGTTCAGGTTTGTACTCTTTACGAGCATATTTTTGCCATTTGGTTGGGTCTGTAGGATTTGCCAGAATAGACGTATAAGTATAGCTATTACCCGATAATTTATAACGGTCT
>JALRIJ010000139.1 GCA_023255485.1 Flectobacillus sp. | reverse complement strand
ATTTCATCTTGCTCTTCTATAACTGGAGCAACAGGAGGTACAACTGGTGGAACAACAGGGGCAATGGGGGCAGTCAACGAACCGATTTCATCTTCATTAGCGACCACTGGTTCGGGTACTTTAATGGGTTCTTGAACGGGTGCAGGGGGCGTTTCAACAAGAGGTTCTTCTTCTAGCTCTTCAGTTCCTTCATAATCTTTCACATTCATGGAGCCTGTAAAATACTCTACTAAATCAATTTTATAGTATGAAACCACAAAGGTCAAAAAGGCAAAAATGATAATCAAAATAGAAGCCCAACCAATAATTTTATACAGAAATTCATTCAGATAATAGCCAATGCCTCCACAGATACTTCCAAGAGAGCTGAAAGAATCGAACATAAAGACAAAGAATCCTAGAAATGAGCTTATCCAGAATAGATAAAAAATAACTTGCCAAGTAAGGTCTTCTAAAGGGAATAACTCTTTTTTGAAAGAAATCTTAAAACCTGTGATGAAGGAAACAGGTACAAGTAGAAACGCTGCCCAACCAAACAGGCGAAACATTAGGAAGTCGGCGAGCTTTGCCCCAAAAACCCCAAAGAAGTTTTTGGTCATTTTACTTGTCTCTTCCAGAGAAGTAATATCCGTTGCTACTTCGCTTTGGTCTGCATTCCCTGTAAACAAATGAGATGCGAAGGCAATAAACATAAAGAGGGCAAACAACATCAACAACACACCAACCACAAACTGAAAACGTTCATTTTGAGCGAGGTTATTGTAATTAAAATCTATTTTTGTGTTGAATAAAGAGGAAAGACTCGACGGTTTGGGCTCTTTAGAACGGTCAGTATTTCGTATGATATTCTTTGCCATAATATTATAATCTTTTTCGTTTAAGTAACTATGGGTGTATGCTACAAGTAGTTACTAGCCACGACTCGCTGTTTTTCATAAATTTTTGCAATTGCAAAAATGGGTATTTAGGGTATTACAAAGTAGTATCGCTTCTTTGACGAGACTTTTTTATAACCTATTACGGAGTTTCAAAAAGGATAAACACTTCCTGAAACTCCGTAAATGATTGACAATCAGGTATGGGGTCAACGGGTTTTAACCCGTTATAATTAAGACAATAACAGCAACGGGTTAAAACCCGTTAACCCTTTTGGCTATCTCCAAGCTTTATAAGCATTGATTAAGCCATTCGTCGAAGAATCGTGAGATGTTACAGCTTCTTCAGTTTTTAATTCTGGTAGAATTTGGTTGGCTAACTGCTTTCCTAATTCTACGCCCCATTGGTCAAAGCTATAAATGTTCCAAATAACACCTTGAACAAAGATTTTATGTTCGTACATCGCAATTAAGCTACCTAATGTTCTTGGAGTCAATTGTTTGAATAAAATTGAGTTAGTAGGACGATTTCCTTGGAATACTTTAAAAGGAATCAAATTAGCTACTTCCTCTTCTGTTTTTCCTGCTTTCACAAATTCAGCTACCACTTCTTCACGAGTTTTACCGTTCATAAGAGCTTCTGTTTGAGCAAAGAAGTTTGACAACAATAAGGTATGATGTTCGCCAATTGGATTGTGACTTACTGCTGGAGCAAGGAAATCACAAGGGACTAACTTCGTTCCTTGGTGAATCAACTGATAGAACGCATGTTGCCCGTTTGTTCCTGGTTCACCCCAAATAATTGGACCTGTTTGGTATTCAACAGCTTCGCCATCACGTCCTACGTATTTACCATTCGACTCCATATCTCCTTGTTGGAAATATGCTGCAAAACGGTGCATATATTGGTCATAAGGCAATAAAGCTTGCGACTCTGCTCCAAAGAAGTTATTATACCAGATACCTAAAAGAGCTAAGACAACAGGAATATTTTCGTTGAAATCGGTTGTACGGAAGTGCTTATCCATTGCATGAGCACCTTCTAACAACTCGATAAAATTTTCAAAACCAAGTGATAACACAATAGAAAGACCAATTGCTGACCATAACGAGTAACGACCACCAACCCAGTCCCAGAAGCCAAACATATTAGCGGCATCAATACCGAATTTAACGACTTCTTTTTCATTGGTAGAAATAGCGACAAAGTGTTTTGCTACGGTTTCAACCGAACCTCCGTTAGACACAAACCAATTACGAGCCGAATGAGCGTTCGCCATGGTTTCTTGCGTCGTAAATGTTTTAGAAGCAATTAAGAATAACGTTGTTTCTGGATTTACTTTCTTCAAAATCTCTGCAATATGCGTTCCGTCAACATTCGAGACGAAGTGGATATTTAAGTGATTTTTATATGGTTTTAAGGCTTCGGTTACCATTACTGGGCCCAAATCAGAACCTCCGATTCCAATATTTACCACATCTGTAATCGCTTTATCCGAGTAACCTTTCCATTCTCCTCCGATTACTTTTTCTGAGAACGATTTCATTTTATCAAGCACCTCATTTACAGCTGGCATCACGTCCACCTCGTTGACAGCAACAGGAGTGTTAGAACGATTACGCAACGCTGTATGTAGTACGGCACGGCCTTCAGTCTGATTAATCAAATCACCTGTAAACATGCGTTCGATGGCATCATCTAATTCACATTCGTTAGCTAAGGCAATCAACGCAGCTTTAGTTGTTTCGTTAATAATATTTTTAGAATAATCTACTAAAATATCTTCAAAGCGAACAGAGAATTTATTAAAACGCTCAGCATCCGAAGCAAAAAGCTCTTTAAGCGAAGTAGCGTCAATTTCTGCTTTATGTTTAGTAAGAAACTGAAAAGCGTGTGTCTGATTGAAAGGAACAGATTTTAACATGGTTGATTTGCTAATTTTAGGGATAATTTATAGGTCACTTTGTACACCAATACAAAGCAATATGATGGTTTAACAGGTGCTTTCATGAGCACATCCGAACCACTACAAAAGTACGAAATAGTTTACAAAAATAAGGCACGCAACAATCTGTATTTAGGAATTAGTGCCCAATACACAAGTCTTCTAAATCTTCCATAGAACCCAGAAAAGCATTAAAATCGACACCACCTTCGATTCCATTCACCCATGCCTTCTTGTTATGTTGCCAGAACCATAGATTTTGATTATATCCCTTTAAATTTTCGTTAGAATAATCAGCAATCCAAAGGGGATAATCGTCGTAATTTCCTTCAATAAACTTTCTATAGAAATTCGGATTTGTGTAAATAATTGGTTTTTTATGATAATGTTCTTCTACCATTTTAAGCCAAATCCCAATTTCTTGAATGATTTGACTATCAGGTTTAAGCGAGTTTTGTTCAATATCTAGCACAGGGGCTAAATCTCCTTCTTCTAAGTCAACTGAATTAATAAAGTTTCTTGCCTGTGGTTCTGGATCTCTCCAAGGAATATAAAAATGGTAAGCCCCTCGTTTAAGTCCTGATTTTTTGACATGCTCCCAATTACGTTCAAACTGTCGGTCAGCATGGGTCACCCCTTCGGTTGCTTTCAAAAAGGCGAATTCAATACGCAAATCATCACCTCCAAAGCGGATTTTGCGTACAGTTTTCCAGTCCACCTCTCCATTATGGTGGGACACATCAATTCCGTGAACTTGATATTTTAAAGGAACAGAAATTCCTAACTTAAAAACCTTTCTCCATTGATTCGGGTTGGCTCTGAAGAGGCGATAATACGTCCAACCTGCCAAAAACATAAATAAAAAGGTCCAGATAAGGAACCTTACACGACGAGGCAAGGAATAAAAGCGGCTTCTGAGGAGTCTAAAAACATTCATAGTACAAAAATAGAAAAAAAGGCAAAAGAAAGTAACATTTACCTCCTTTTGCCTTTTTTTTAACGAGGATAGCCTATAAACAGCAATCTCATGATTATCTACTCATCTGATGAACGATGAGTTTTTATTTATTCGGTTGTGGAGTCGTACGTAAATACGGTTTCACAATCGTAAATCCTTTCGGGAATTTTGCTGCGGCATCTTCTGTCTTCACAGCTGGCGTAATGATTACATCTTCTCCTTCTTTCCAGTCTGCAGGAGTAGCTACTTGATAATTTGCCGTCAATTGTAACGAGTCAATCACACGTAGTATTTCTTGAAAATTACGACCTGTTGAAGCGGGATACGTAAGTGTCAATTTAATTTTCTTATCTGGCCCAATAATAAATACTGAACGAACCGTTGCTTTCTCTGAAGCATTCGGGTGAATCATATCGTACAACGTTGCTACTGTACGATTTTCATCCGCAATAATTGGAAAGTTCATTGTTACACCATTTACCTCCTCAATATCTGGAATCCATTTGTTGTGAGAAGCTAAATCATCTACCGAAACAGCAATTGTCTTAACACCTCTTTTGGTAAACTCGCCATTTAACAAAGCTGTTTTTCCTAATTCTGTTGTACAAACTGGCGTAAAATCTGCTGGGTGACTAAATAGCAATGCCCAAGAGTCGCCAATCCACTCATGAAAATTTATTGTTCCTTGCGTTGTGTCCGCTGTAAAATCAGGGGCAATATCGCCTAATCTTAATGACATAGTAGTAATGGTTTTATGAATTAAATATGTTTTGTTACGAGTATCTGCCAACTTACAAGTCGAAATAAAAAGTACAAGTGACATCAACCTTTACTCTACTAAGTTACAAGATTAATTATCTTTTAGTTCATTTTATCTGAAAAATATTTGTAGAGTTTTTTAATCCCGAAAGAAGATTCTCCTATTCCAGTACCTCTTGTTTTAACTTTTAAACGGGTTTTTCAATAATAAAATTATGATTTGTATAAATACAAATATCCGCCGCAATAGTCAAGCCTTCACGCACCATTTCTTCAGCCGACAAATGCGGAGCATGTTTACGAAGAGCGAGTGCTGCCGAAAGAGCATAATTACTTCCAGAACCAATGGCAGCGATTCCATTTTCTGGTTCTAGCACATCGCCCGTTCCTGAGATAATCAACGTTTCTTCCTTATTTGCCACAATCATCATGGCTTCTAATTTCCTGAGATAACGGTCTGTACGCCAATCTTTTGCTAATTCGATACTAGCACGTTTCATATTGCCACCATACGCATTTAATTTTTCCTCAAAACGCTCCAAGAGGGTAAACGCATCGGCTGTCGAGCCTGCAAAACCTGTTACAATTTTGCCATCCAACATTTTACGAATTTTGCGTACATGATTTTTTGCAACGGTATTACCCATCGTTGCTTGTCCGTCAGCCCCAATGGCAACTTCTCCATTGTGAACTACCGCCAAAACGGTTGTTGATCTAATTTTTTCCATTTATTTTATGTCTTTTTATCAAAAAACCCCATGCTGTAGGCATAGGGTTTTAGGAGGATTACTACTTTTTAGCAGCCATTTCCATTTATTAGCTTTTGTATAAAACCGCTTTAACAGCCTCTACAGTACGTTTTACACTTGGCAAAATTTCTTCGATAAGTGTTGGAGCGTAAGGAAGAGGAAGGTCTTTTGAGTTTACACGGATAACAGGAGCATCCATAAAGTCAAAAGCCCAACGCTGAATATTGTAAGCAATTTCAGAAGACATCGCCGCAATTGGGTTTGCTTCTTCTACTACTACACAACGGTTTGTACGTTTTACAGATTCTAAAACGGTTTCGTAATCAACAGGACGTACAGTTCTAAGGTCAATCACCTCTGCGTTAATGCCCATTTTCTCTAATTCAGCTACGGCTGGCATAACCACTCTTGAAAGCATTTTACCAAACGTAACGATGGTTACATCAGTACCAGCTTTCACGATATTAGCTTTACCGATTGGAATTAAATATTCTCCATCTGGAACTAAGCCTTTATCTCCATACATCAATTCAGATTCCATGAAAATAACAGGATCATTATCACGGATAGAAGACTTCATCAAACCTTTTGCATCCGCAGGGTTAGATGGCACCACTACTTTCAAACCTGGTGTGTTAGCGAACCAGTTTTCAAAGTTAGAAGAGTGCTGAGACGACAATTGACCTGCGTTACCAGTTGGACCACGGAAAACGATAGGACAAGAGTACTGACCACCAGACATCGACTTCAATTTTGCAGCCGAGTTGATTAACTGGTCAATTGCTACTAGTGAGAAGTTAAAAGTCATGAATTCAACGATTGGACGAAGTCCATTTGCGGCTGAACCCACTGCAATACCAGCAAAACCTAACTCTGCAATCGGCGTATCAATAATACGGTCTGGACCAAATTCGTCCAACATACCTTGTGATACTTTGTAAGCACCATTGTATTCTGCTACTTCTTCACCCATTAAATATACGGAAGAATCACGACGCATTTCTTCACTCATGGCTTCACGAAGAGCCTCTCTGAATTGTATTTCTCTCATTTGTTTAAGATAAATCTTTGGATTTTTGTGCCTTTATGAAGAAAACTACAAACAAATAACTAAAAGGTAATCAGTTTTTGGGGATAAAAACCTCAACAGTTAAGGGTTTGATGGTTGATCATAGTTTCGTATTCATAAACTAAGCTAAGCCTTTGTAAAATTAGGCAAGAAACTTTGAACTGCCAATAGAGAACTATAACAATTTAGAAATTCCAATATTTGCTAAAAAAATTACAATACTTCTTACTTTGCTTTCTTCAAAAAGCCCTGTTTGTTCCTTATAAAATTACAGGACCAGCCTGATTAATACCTGATACATAACATTCTGAACCGATGCCTACTTTTGAGAACCCTTCTTGCATCGCTTTTCCGACACGATTTGCAGTGAATAAGTCTTTAGACAAAGCAAACATTGAAGGGCCAGAACCCGAAATTGAACAGCCTAAAGCCCCGTTATCTAAAGCAGCATTTTTGACATCGTCAAACTGAGGAATCAAAATAGAACGAATTGGTTCAATAATTACATCAACTAACGAACGAGAAATTAAGTCATAATCAGGAATCATTAAGCCTGATACCAACCCTGCTACGTTCCCCATTTGCGTAATGGTATCTTTCAACGAAATTTCTCTCTTTAAGATATTACGAGCATCTTTTGTATTCACCTCAATGTGCGGATGTACAATCGTTGCGTATAATTCTTGAGGGGTTTTTAGTTGAATAATATCTAAAGGGTCATAGCTGCGAATCACCACAAAGCCTCCCATTAAACTAGGGCCAACGTTATCGGCATGAGCAGCCCCACAAGCGATACGTTCCCCTTCCATTGCGAAGGGCAACAAATCACGTTGAGCAAGCGGTTTTCCCATCAGTTCATTGGCGGCAAATACACCTGCCACAGCCGAAGCGGCCGAAGAACCTAAGCCCGAACCAAGTGGCATTAACTTTTTAAGTTCAAGTTCAAAGCCTTGTCCATCTTCGCCAATTGCTTCCAAAAACTTGATAATGGCAATTCCAGCGGTATTACGATCAGCCTCTAAGGGCAAACGTCCGTCATCCCCTTCAATTTTTAAGATTTTAACACCCTTTGAATTGGTCTTTCTCAACAACAATTCATCCCCAGGATTATCCACGGCAAAACCGAAAATATCAAAACCACAAGCAACATTTGCCACTGTTGCAGGTGCGAAAACTTTTATTGAATTTGTCATTATTCTCTTAAATCTGCTCCTTTACATAGTTATACTCAAGATACGAGTACTCGTTTTATCACTAGGTCAACCCATGCCTTAAAGCGGGAGTGTTGTGCTAATTGAAGTTGCTGATTTTTATTAAGTTTATCATAATAGTACCATCTATTTACGCCAAATAACTTCCTATCGTCACAATATCGGCAAATACCCCCGACGCAGTTACTTCTGCCCCTGCTCCTGGCCCTTTAATAACCAAAGGACGGTCGTGATAGCGTTTTGTGGTAAACGATATTACGTTGTCAGCCCCATCCATCATGTAGAAAGGATGTGTTTTGTCAATACTCTTTACGCCAATATTGATTTTATTATTCTCTAAGGTTGCGATAAAACGTAAGACTTCTCCTTTCGCCTCTGCTTCGTTCACCATTGCCTCAAAATAACTATTTGACACTTCTAATTCATGGAAAAATTCAGGGACACTCGGAGCGTTTTCACAATTTTCTGGCAATAATTTATCAATCGAAACGTCCGAAGGTTCTAATTTAAGACCGATTTCACGACCTAAAATCAAAATCTTACGAGCTACGTCCATACCACTTAAATCTTCACGAGGATCTGGTTCTGTATAGCCTTTTTCTTTTGCTTCTTTTACTTCAAAAAGCTTTTCTTTTGTAATTGGATGATAGCCATTAATAAAACTACTTAAATCATCAGAGCTTACTGGTTGATTTGATTTATGTAAATTGTCCATAAGATTAAGATAAAAAGGAAGAG
>JALRIJ010000138.1 GCA_023255485.1 Flectobacillus sp. | reverse complement strand
TCATTACGCATTAACCATTACACATTATCGATTACGCATTAATTAACCTGTACAAATATACAAAAGAGCGTTATCACAAACCACCGTTCGTGGCAGGATAACGCTCTTTTTTGTTATTTAGTATGGTCTTAGTCTTCAAAAAGTCCTCCTAAAGCCCCTAATACCGAACCACCTTCTTTATTGGCATTGGCAGAACCGCCGTATGGAGCAAGGGTGCGAATTAATTTTGATAAAGGCATCGATTGAATCCAAACACGCCCTGTACCACGAACTGTAGCCAAGAAAATACCTTCGCCACCAAATACCATTGATTTCAAACTTCCTGCTCGTTGAATATCATAACTCAAGGTTGGTTCAAAAGCCACGATACAACCTGTGTCAATGCGTAGCGTTTCGTTATTTAAATACTTTTCAACGATTGTTCCTCCTGCGTGTACAAAAGCGAGTCCATCGCCTTGAAGTTTTTCTAAAATAAAGCCTTCGCCACCAAATAATCCAGTACCAATTTTCTGGTTAAAGGTAATCGATACCTTTGTCCCTAAAGCTGCACAAAGGAAACTGTCTTTCTGAGCAATAAGGGTATTACCGGGTAAGGTTGACAAGTTGATAGGAATGATTGTGCCAGGGTGTGGGGCTGCAAAAGCCACTTTCCGTTTGCCATACCCACGATTGGTAAAATGGGTCATAAACAACGACTCTCCTGTAAGCATTCTACTTCCTGCCTGAAAAAGTTTGCCCAAGACCGAATTGTCGGCATTAGAGCCATCGCCCATTTTTGTTTCAAACTGAATGCCATCTTCCATGTAAACCATAGAACCTGCTTCGGCGATTACGGTTTCATTGGGGTCAAGTTCAATCTCGACAATTTGAATATCTTCTCCTAAAATTTTGTAGTCAATTTCGTGCGAATTCATCTGCTTTGTGTTAAAAGTTTATAGGACAAATTAAAAGAAAGTTTTTGTCTGAATTTTTCAAAAAGTGATAATTGGTTCTTTCTTGTAGTAATCGGTATTTTTAAGCCCTTTCCTTTCACTTAGTTGTGAAAACGATTAAGACTTGTCTGAACCGTATCTGCAAAATGTTTTTTGAGTTCGTCCATATTCTCTTTCGTCATACCCTCGGTATAAATAGGCTGATGGACGACTATTTCGATGGGCTGAGGGTGAAGGATAAGCTGGTCATCGTACAAGATTTTATAGTTGTTCAAGAAACTGATAGGAACAAGTGGTACTTGTTCTTGAATCGCCATGATAAATGCTCCGTCTTTTAGGTTAGGGTGCATTTGTGGGATTTGTTTCGAGATAATACCTCCTTCTGGAAAGATAACGATACTACGCCCATTTTGGAGAGCTCTTATCGAACGAGTCAAGGACTTCGTTCTACTGTTTTTATCGTTGCGATCTACTTGAATATGTAACTTCCTGAACATATAGCCAAAGAGCGGAATACTTTTTAAATCACTTTTGCCAACAAAAGCAAAGTAGTTTTTTACGACAAGGCCCATCACAGCAATATCTAAATACGAGAAGTGATTTCCACAAAAGACATAAGCTTGTTTGGGGTCTGGCTCAAACTCGTAGCGAATCCGAACAGGCATTCCGATGATAGGGAAGTAGAGTTTTCCCCAAAAGCGGTTTAAGTAGTGGGCATAGGGTTTCCAAGACTCTTTTTGTAGGAAAATCCAGAACAGGGGGAATAGTAATAAAAAAAGGAAAATAAACCAGAAGGCAGCCCAAAGGGTATATAACTGCTTGAGAAATTTCATAGAATGATGGGGTAGTGTTGGCAAAATATTTCTTGCAAAAATAGAATTTCCGTCGAAAATGGCAAGTAGATAAAAGTATAATCCATAAAAAAAAGCCACTGAATAAAGATACAGCGGCTCTTGTGTTGAGAGAAAAGATACGTTTGATTTACTCTTGCAAGTGACGTAAATCAGTACTTAGATACCCATCATTTCTTTGAAGGTAACGGAGTTACGGGTTGATATTTCCAATTCAATACCATTGTTCAAGACAACTTTCATCCCACCTTTATAGTATGATTCAATTTCTTGAATGTATTCTGTATTGATAATTTGCTGTCTATTCGCTCTAAAGAAAATCGTTGGGTCAAGACGTTCTTGGATTTTGTTTAGGGAGCGGTGAATCATTGGACGATGGTTGTCGAAGTGGAAGCGACAATAGTTCCCTACTGATTCTATCATAAAGACATCAGCGAGACGAACATAATAGCATTTTTCACCATCTTTCAAGAAGATTCGTTTTTGAGGAGATAATCTTCCGTCGTTAAGCAAATCTTTTATTTTTTCCTGATGAATTTCAGAACGTACCTTATCAATCGTTTTTGCCAAACGGTCGCCTTTAGTAGGTTTTAAAATATAATCCATCGCATCTGTTTCAAAAGCTTGAATAGCATACTGATTGTAGGCTGTAACAAATACAATTTTAGGAACAAACTCTAATTCTTCTAGGAGATCGAATCCATTCTTTTCTGGCATTTCGATGTCAAGGAAAATTAAGTCTGGACGTAAGCGATGTATTTTTTCCAGTGCTTCATCAACGTTTTCAGCTTCGTCGATTACTTGAACATCAGGAAATTCTTGCAATAAATGCTTTAACTCTTGGCGTGCTAACTTCTCGTCATCTACCAAAATGGCTTTAATTTTCTTACTCATCGGTTTATGATTTTAACAAGTCTTGATAATGGCGGTATTATCCAGATGAATGTATAGTGTCCTACGGCTATACATATTAATTGTCAGATTGTATTTATTATGATAGAAAATGTTTTACTGGGAGTCGAGTAAAATGCTTTTTGGAGCGTATTTGAATGCTAATATAATAAAACCTTAACATTAATCAGAATAAAATGCTATGATATTTATCGTGTAACGTCCTGTAAACTTGAATATTGCTTAAATAAAGTGCGGTTGATTAACTATTTTTTTTTAGCTTTTTAGGCTACCCCAAGGGTTTTTCTTTCTAGCTTGCTTAATTTCTTCTTTTGGCATAAAAAGACGGACGTTGAAGGATCCGTATCGTCTAGTATAATAATAATAGAACTTATGGATAATAAAAAAGCGTGGCATTAAATCCATAACGCCACGCCTTTCTTATGGAAGAACCTTATTCAATTGTTCCTAATTGAACAGTATTCGTCTTTGAACTTCTGTTGTATGGTAAGCTCAATGTAGTTACAAAGGTATCTCCTTTGCTTACTAAGCCTTTTGCTTTTAAGATGTCTGTCATCCCTTTTACCGTTTCTTCGATGTCCTTTCCTGTTGCATCATAGTAGAATACATTAGCACCCCATAACAAGCCCATTTCTGTTTGTGTGGTTTTGTTGGATGTAAAAATGTATAATCCAGCTTTCGGACGGTGTGCAGACAAACGGAACGCTGTATAACCACTGTTTGTAATACAAAGGATGGCTTTTGCTTCGGTATCACGAGCCAAACGACATGCCCCTGCAATCATACGGTCATTTAATGGATACTTCGTGTCACTGTTGCTCAACGAGTGATTTTTGAAGTAAATCGAAGCCTCGTCACCTTTTACGATTTTGATTTCGTTTTGTTGTTGTTCAACGACTTCTTGAATATGAGCCATTGTTTCAACTGCTTTTAATGGATAGGCTCCAGAAGCAGACTCGCCACTTAACATCGTTGCAGACGCTCCTTGAAGAATAGCATTTGCCACGTCTGATGTTTCTGCACGAGTAGGTACTGGGTTAGAAATCATCGATTCTAACATTTGAGTTGCCACAATTACTGGTTTACCAGCTAATGTACATTTCTCAACCATTAATTTCTGTAAATGTGGTACTCTTGCACCATCAATCTCAACACCTAAGTCACCACGAGCAACCATAATCGCATCGGTTGCGGCAATGATTTCATCTAGGTTTTCGATAGCAAATGGTGTTTCGATTTTAGCAATAACCTTCGTGTTATTTTTTCCGTAAGCCTTAATTCTGTCTTTGATGTCATGAATATCAGCTGCTGTACGTACGAATGAAAGAGCAATCCAATCTACACCGTTATCTAAACCAAAATATAAATCTTTAAGGTCTTTTTCTGTTAAACAAGGTAACGACACTTTCGTTCCTGGCAGGTTGATGCCTTTTTTAGACTTCAAAATACCACCATAAATGACTTCTGTAATTACTTCTTTTTTCTCTTTGTCAATTTCTAAAACTTTCACTTCCAAATTACCATCATCCATCAGGATACGCTCACCTACATTTACGTCTAAGTACATCGAAGTATAAGTAGTTCCTACACGCTCAGAAGTTCCCATTAGGGTTTCATCCATTACGAAGGTTAATTTATTACCAGCTTTGATTTCAACGCCGTTATTTTCAACTAACTGTGTACGGATTTTAGGACCTTGTAAATCTTGTAGTACAGATAGATTAAGATCTAATTCCTGAGAAATTTCTCTGATTGTGTTTAGTCTTTGTAAGTGATCTTCATGCGTGCCGTGCGAGAAGTTTAAACGAAAGATATTTACGCCAGCATTAGCAAATTTAATCAGCATTTCTTTCGATTCGGATGCTGGACCAACTGTGGCTACAATTTTGGATTTTCTTTGAAAAGACATCTTTTGGTTACAGTTTTAGGGGGAAAATTGTAATAATTTGATTTCGGAATAATTCTATTAACTCCGTCAACTTGCTGATTAATCTTATGGTTTTGATAAATCAGTTGGTGTGAGAAATTAAGATTAATTATTAGTAAAAAACGAAAATCAAAAAATTGTTTTGATTGAGTATGCAATTTACAATTATTGAATTGAAAATAGAACGATATGCCTACTATTTCTTAGGAAATGCTTTTTATTTGGTTTTTTATGGTATTTGAATAAGAAAAATTTGGAATTATAATGCGTAAACAAGATAATCTTTGTTATAATTTATGGTAAACAGGTTGTTAAAATGCTTTTTTATCAGATAATTTGGCAATTCTGCTAATTATTCTGCGTTTTTAGAGGTGTAATCCGACTTATTTAGTTCCTGCTTTAAGAATGGTCTTAAATTTGAGGAAACTAAGTGATGACAGATTTTTATTTGCCATCACTCAAATGCTAACGTTCACCTTAGTAAAAAGACGTATGAAAAAACTAATCGTAGTATTCACTTTATTGATGACCGCCCCATTGGCTTTATTCGCTCAAAATGTCGTGTCAGCAGAGGAACAAGCGGCAATCAAAAAACTAGTCTTGGATGAATCCAAAGCGTTTTATGCTCGTGATTTTGAGAAATGGTCAAACAGTTATCGCATCGTTCCGCAGACTTATTTAGCCTTTGTCGATAATGGGAAAAGTATCCAATACGAATCGTGGGATAAAATTAAAGTTGCCATGGAGCATTATTTTGATAATAACCCGAATCCAACCAAACCGAGCGAAGTAAATCGAGAGCACTATTCTTTCAGAAAAGTAAATCCAACGTATATTTGGTTGACCTTCGATCAAACTAAAGTCATAGGAGGTAAGAAAGAATTCACCAAAGAACTACGTATTGTCGAAATGGTAAAAGGGGAGTGGAAAATCGTAAACCGAACAGGTTTTGTGATGCAAACAAATACATCAAAAGTGAGTGAAGAAGTAAGTACGAATAAAAAAGTGAAAGCGAGTGAAGAGGGCAAAAAAGAGACGAAAAAAGCTAGTGAAAAAGGAGAGGAGAAACCTAAAAAGGTAACAGAAAAGAAAAAAACAATGGAAAAAGAGTCTTAATTACGCTAGTTGTAGTGAAAAAGAAGCAAGAACAGTGGTAAAAGAAAAGGGTAGGTTGATTTACGCAACCTACCCTTTTTATAGAAACGAAGTGTTAAATGACAGGCATGGCAAATAATTTAACATCTTCGATATTAATTACTTCGTTACACATGATGACAAGACGTTCTACCACGTTGCGAAGTTCACGGACATTACCTGTCCACGGTAATGTTTTAAGGTAGTCCATCGCTTCGTCATCGACTTCTTTCATCGGTTGCCCGTATTCCGTGGCAATATCCTGCAAGAACTTATCGACCAACAAAGGAATATCATCTTGGCGTTGGCTCAAAGGCGGAACATGAATCGGAATAACACTCAATCGGTGGTATAAATCTTCACGGAAGCGTCCTTCTGCAATTTCAAGTTGTAAGTTTTTATTGGTTGCAGCAAACACTCGCACATTGATTTTGACTTCTTTATCGCCACCAACCCGAGTGATTTTATTTTCTTGTAACGCTCTTAATACCTTTGCTTGAGCAGACAAACTCATATCTCCGATTTCATCCAAGAATAATGTGCCTCCATCTGCTTGTTCAAACTTACCGATACGTTGTTTGATGGCAGAGGTAAATGCTCCTTTTTCATGTCCAAAGAGTTCAGATTCAATAAGTTCAGACGGAATTGCGGCACAATTGACTTCAATCAAAGGCATGTTTGCACGATTACTACGTTCATGTAAACGCTTGGCAACCATTTCTTTACCCGAACCGTTAGGGCCTGTAATGAGGACACGGGCTTCTGTTGGACCAACACGATCACAGGTATTTTTTACCCGCTCAATTGCTGCAGATTCACCGACAATTTCATTCAAACGATACACTTTCTTTTTCAAGACCTTCGTTTCAACGATCATTTTCCCTCGTTCAATAGCATTACGAACCGTCACCAAGAGACGGTTTAAGTCTGGTGGCTTGGAAATAAAATCAAAGGCTCCACGTTTAGTTGCTTCTACGGCCGTTTCGACATTACCGAACGCAGAAATCATAATAAACTGAGCACCTTTGCCCATTTCCGTAGCTTTTTGTAGCAAATCAAGTCCTTCAATTTTCGGCATTCTGATGTCACAAAGAACTACATCGTAGTCGTTTTGTTGCACCATTTCAAGCCCTTGTTCTCCGTCGCCTGCTTCTTCTACGCTATAGCCTTCGTATTCGAGAATGTCTCGAAGGGCACCCCGAATAGCTTTTTCATCATCAATAATCAGTAATTTTGCCATGGACTAGGAAAAAATTTGTAGCGAATGAGCTCTTAGGTTTTTAATCTCTCAAACGAAATTAAATAGTATTTCTCAAAAATACGTGATTTTAATCCGTTTTACTACAAATAAATAACATGTCGTGTAAAAAAAGCGAATGTTGAGGACGTAATTACTAGTAAACTTATCATTCCTTAATAAAATCCATGTATTTTTATAGTAAGTCTTTTGGCTGACAAATGATGGCATATAGAATGCTTATCTTTGATTATACGCTTGTATAAAATAGTAATTAGTGGATTAATCTTAACGACTCAAAAATGAAAAAGTACCTATGTTTACTTTTATGTATGTTTCTAGTAATGAGCCTTGACGCTCAAAATTGGAAGCCAGTTTCTACTTCGATTTCCTTCAAAACAAAAATGTTAGGAGTGACAGTTGATGGACATTTTAGTGGTTTCGTGGGCGTAATCCGCTTTAATCCTAATGACTTGACCACCGCTTATCTAGTAGGAAGTGTGGAGGCTAGTACAATAGATACCGATAATAGTTTACGAAACAAACACTTGAAAGAAAAAGAAGAGTTTTTTCAGGTACAAAAATTTCCAACGCTCAAAATGAAATCAATTAAAATCGAACGAGATGGCACAAATTATGTAGGCGTGTTTGAACTGACGATGAAAGGAATTACCAAAGTAATACGGATGCCTTTTACCTTTAAGCAAGAGGAAATGTTGGCGTTTTTGACGGACATAGCACTATCAATCGTAAAGAGTGGGCTGTAGGAGGAAGTACTTTTGGGATGAGTAGCGATGTTGCTATTCATGTGCTGATCAATGCGGTACAAAATTAAGTTGTTTAAACATTCTTCCTTTTTTACAAGGGAGAATGTTTAAACAACTTCAAGATTATTAGTTGAATACGAGTTTTACAGAATAGGTACCTTTAGCCTGTTTTAGATATACCGTAATCATATCTTGTTCGGAAGAGATAGCAAAGAGCGTACTCTTGGGTGTTGGTGTGGGGTCTCTCAACCAGTCTTTGCTTAACGCATAGTTATTGAGCTTTGATGCAATTTCTAAGAAGAGTTTTTGTGCTTCTGCTTCGGAAAGGTCTTTCGCTAAAAGACTGTTGTAGTTATAAATAGCACCGCCGTTTTCAAATGTGACTTCATCGGTCGAGTTCTCCGTCATTTTAAAAGAGGATAGATAGGTATGTACGCCTTCTTTTTCGTTGACTTTTTCACCCAAAATAGACTGATATTTGTTTTTTCGATAGTCCAAAACCTTTAAACAACTTGCAAGAAAAGGGTCATTTAGTTTCTCCGGAACGACTTTCTTAAT